>NZ_JALNUM010000002.1:0-164779 GCF_026540795.1 Methylobacterium sp. GC_Met_2 | reverse complement strand
GACGGGTTCCCCGCGAGCGAGACCGAGACCGATGAACATATTCGCCCTGTTCGAGGCGCGCGTGCGCGAGGCCGTCGAGGCGCTGACGCGCGCCGGCCAGCTGCCGGAGGGACTGGATCTCGGCCGCGTGGTCGTCGAGCCACCGCGTGATCCAGCCCATGGCGACCTCGCCACCAACGCGGCACTGGTCCTGGCCAAGGAGGCGCGGACCAACCCGAAGGCCCTCGGCGAGGCGTTGGCCGCCGAATTGCGGACCGATTCGCGAATCGTGGAGGCCAGCGTCGCCGGCCCCGGCTTCATCAACCTGCGGCTCGATCCCGCGATCTTTCACGCGGTGCTGCGCAGCGCCCTCGCGGCGCCGGAAGCGTTCGGCCGGGCGCAGATGCCGGGTGGTCCGATCAACGTCGAGTACGTCTCGGCCAACCCCACCGGGCCGATGCATGTCGGCCACGGCCGGGGCGCCGTGTTCGGCGACGCCTTGTGCAACTTGCTGGTCGCCGCCGGCCGGACGGTCACGCGGGAATACTACATCAACGACGCGGGCGCGCAGGTCGACGTGTTGGCCCGCTCGGCCTACCAGCGCTACCGCGAGGCGCTGGGCGAACCCTTCGTGATCGGGGAGGGCCTCTATCCGGGCGATTACCTGAAGCCCGTCGGCGCGAAGCTCGCCGATACGCACGGGCGCACCCTTCTCGACCAGTCCGAGGCGGAATGGCTGCCGGTGGTGCGCGAGACGGCGCTCGCCATGATGATGGCGATGATCCGGGGCGATCTGGCGGCGATCGGCATCCGGCACGACGTTTTCTTCTCGGAGCGGACGCTTCAGGACAGCGGCGCCGTGAAGGCGCTCCTCCAGGAATTGCGTGAACGCGGACTGGTCTACGAGGGCCGTCTGCCACCGCCCAAGGGCCAGCTCCCCGAGGATTGGGAGGATCGCGAGCAGACGCTGTTCCGCACCAAGGAATTCGGCGACGACAGCGACCGGCCGCTGCTGAAGTCCGACGGGTCCTACACCTACTTCGCCTCCGACATCGCCTATCACCGGGCGAAGTACCTCGCGGGCGCCACCGAGTTGATCGACGTGCTCGGCGCCGACCATGGCGGCTACGTCAAGCGCATGCAGGCTGCCGTGAAAGCCGTGAGCGACGGCCAGGCGACGCTCGACGTCAAGCTCTGCCAGCTCGTGCGGCTGTTGCGCGCAGGTGAGCCGGTGAAGATGTCGAAGCGGGCCGGCGAGTTCGTCACCCTGCGCGACGTCATCGACGAGGTCGGTCGCGACGCGATCCGCTTCATGATGCTCTACCGCAAGAACGACGCGACGCTGGATTTCGACCTCGCCAAGGTGGTCGAGCAGTCGAAGGACAATCCGGTCTTCTACGTGCAATACGCCCACGCCCGGGTGCGTTCGGTCCAGAGGCAGGCGCGCGAGGCGTTTCCGGACGCCGACCTGTCCCCGTCCGGCCTCCTCAGCGAGGCGGCGTTCGACCTGCTCACCGATCCCGGTGAGGCCGAGATGATGCGGCTGATCGCCCAGTACCCGCGGGTGCTTGAGTCGGCCGCCGCCGCCCATGAACCGCACCGAATTGCCTTTCACCTCTACGAAATCGCGTCTGCGCTTCATAGTTTCTGGAACAAGGGCAAAGACTTGCCGCAATTACGGTTTGTTAATGCAACCGATCGAAAGTCCACCTGGGCCCGGCTCGCGCTCGCCGAATCACTTCGGAGCACGCTTGCCGCGGGCCTCGCGGTACTTGGTGTGACCGCGCCGGACGAGATGCGATAGGCCCGGCACCAGCGGGCCTCCGACCGGCGCTGATGTGAGGATGCTGCCATGACGAACGCTTCGCGCGCTCAGGTCGATCTGGACGCCCTTGCGCGCGATCTGCACCCGGAGAATCCCCGGGGGCAGGGCACGGGCAAGGTCGATCCCCTCGCCGAACTGGCCCGGATCGTCGGGCAGGACGATCCCTTCCGCGCGCTCCTTGCGGCCCGCGATCAGATGCGTGCCGCGGCACCCGTCGAGCCGCAGCATACCTGGAACGGACGGGTCGAGCCGAGTTTCGCCCCCGAGCCCGTCAAGGCCTTACCGGCCGACGCCTTCGATCAGTATCTCGCCTCGGTCGAGCGCGACACGCATGAGGAGGCGCCGTACGCCCATACCGGCGTTGCCGCTGCCGATGTCGCCGATGACGCCTACGCGGAGGACCGCCCCCTGCGGCGCACCAACCCGCGGCGCAGGCTGCTGTCCGTCGGCGCCGGGATCGCCGTGGTGACCGTCGCGGTCACGGGCGCGCTTACCTACAAGGGTCTGAACAACACCGGGCACGGCGGTGTGCCGGTCGTGCAGGCCGATACGACGCCCATGAAGGTCGCACCCAAGGTCGCCGACGGCGTCGAGATCCCCGATCAGAACCGGCAGATCTACGATCCGAAGGGCAAGAAGGACGGCCAGATCAAGATCGTGAACCGCGAGGAGCAGCCCCTCGACGTCGCCGAGGCGGCGCGCGCGGCGCAGGGCCCCTCGCTCGGCGGAGCCAGCCAGGGCGGAACGACGCCGGGCAACAGCCCGTTCGAGGCGTTCGGCGAGCCCAGGAGGGTGCGCACCGTCGCGGTGAAGCCCGAGGGGCCGCCCGCGGCGCCGGCCCGCGAGGCGCAGGCCGATGCGGGCCCGTCGCCCATCCCCACCATGGTGCTGCCTACGGACGAGCCGCCGGCTCCGCCGGTGTCCAGGGCCAAGCTCGGACGCCAGGCAGCCGCAAGCGCGCCGCAAGCGATGTCCGCCTCCGTCGAAGCTCCCCCGGCGCCGACGCCCGTCGAGGCGCCGCCGACCAAGCCCGTGGCCGTCAAGCCGCCGCCGAAGGCCGCCCAGCGCGTCGCCACCGCGGGCCCGGCCTCCATCCCGGATACGACTGCCAGCACCACGGCCGCCGACGATGCGCCCGTGACCAGCGGCTCGGTGAGCGGGTTCTCGGTTCAGCTCGGAGTCCGCGGCTCGGCCGCGGAGGCGCGGGCTGCCCTGCATCAGTTGCAGGGTAAGTACAGCCAGCTCGCCGGCAAGCCGGGGCTGATCCGCCAGGCGGAGGTCGGCGGCAAGACGATCTTCCGGGTGCGCGTCGGACCGCTGGAAAAGACGGCGGCGTCCAGCCTGTGCAGTTCGCTTCAGAGTGCTGGCGGCCAGTGCTTCGTCGCGAAGAACTGACACGCCACGGTGCCCCATCCCGCAGAACGTCGGGATGGGGCCGATCGTGGCCCGGTCCGATGACGAAGCGGACGTAGTCCACGCCGAGCCCGACAGGCGAACCCCGATCCGAGCCCGTTCGGCTCGGCTGATTGAAGCGGTCAGGTTCAGCGGGGGCCTGGGCCGCGCCGCAGCGGTCTCGGATACCAGTGCCGTACGCGTCGCCCGTTCCGAGTCCCGGCGGCAACACTTGCGGTCCGCGCGCTCAATCGTGGCGTCTGGCCGTCGATTCGACTTGCCGGCTCCCCGTTCCCGCCCGACTCTGGGCCGATCGGATCGGCCCGATCCAGCTTGTTTCTTCGTCGCCATTCACCGAGTTCTTTCGAGACGTCCCGATGACCTCCCGTGCCCTGATTCTCGGCTGCGCCGGCAAGTCGCTCTCCCCCGAGGAGGCGGCGTTCTTCCGCGACGTGCAGCCCTGGGGCTTCATCCTGTTCAAGCGGAATATCGGCACGCCCGAGGAAGTGCGCGCCCTGACGGACGCGTTGCGCGCCTGCCTGGGGCGCACGCTCGCGCCGATCCTGATCGACCAGGAGGGCGGCCGGGTCCAGCGGATGGGGCCGCCGCACTGGCCGGCCTATCCGGCGGGCGGTCGCTATGGTCGGCTGAACGGCAGCGCGACGGCGGTCGCGCGCCTCGGAGCGCGCCTGATGGCGCATGATCTCGCGGAGGTCGGCATCAATGTGGATTGCGCACCCGTCCTCGACGTTCCGGCGCCGGGCTCCCACGACATCATCGGTGACCGGGCCTACGGGACGAACCCCGATTCTGTTGCCGCAATCGCGCGGGCGGTGGCCGAGGGCCTGATGGCTGGCGGCGTCCTGCCGGTGATGAAGCATATCCCGGGGCACGGCCGCGCCGCGTGTGACAGCCATCACGGGCTGCCGATCGTTGAGGCCAGCCGCGACGCGCTGGAGGCGCAGGACTTCCGGCCGTTTCGCGCGCTCGCCGACCTGCCTATGGCGATGAGTGCGCACGTCGTCTTCACCGCCATCGATCCCGAGCGGCCGGCCACCCAGTCCCCCACAGTCATCCGAGACGTGATCCGCGGCGCGATCGGCTTCGACGGCTTGCTGATGACCGATGATCTGTCGATGCATGCCCTGACCGGGACGTTTCGCGAGCGAACCGAGCGTGCCTTCGCGGCGGGCATCGATATCGGGCTTCACTGCAACGGTGCGATGGACGAGATGCGCGCGGTCGCCGAGGCCGCTCCGATCCTGGCAGAGCGCGCCGCGGAGCGGGCCACCGCTGCGCTGGGGCGCCTCGATCCCACCGGCGACGGCTTGGACGTGCCGCAGGCGCGCGCTCGGTTCGCGGCGGCTCTCGCAGCTGCCTGAACCGCGGCCTTCCACCGCGGATCTCCCGCGGCCTTCCACCGCCCCTGGCACCGCCCGTGCTTGTGTTCGGGCGGCGTGATCCCTAGGTTCGCCCCGAATTCCTCACCCGGACGTGGCGTCCCGCTCCCGCTTCGTCGGGGCGCACGCAGGAGGTTGCCATGGGCAGCATGAGTATCTGGCACTGGGTCATCGTCGCGGTCATCGTGATGCTGCTCTTCGGGCGCGGCAAGGTCTCCGACCTGATGGGTGACGTCGCCAAGGGCATCAAGGCGTTCAAGAAGGGCATGGCCGAGGACGAGACGCCCCCGGCGAGCCCGACAGTGGTGCCGCCGAACGAGCCCGTCCGCACGATCCCGCACACCGCCGAGACCAGCCCCGGCACCGCCATTCCGGCGAGCCACATCCCCGGTGGCGAACGCAAGCCGGTCTGAGCGACGGGACGGTCTTTGGGACTGTCTTGAAGCGTGCGCTGGTGTAGAGCCTGACGGGGGCCGGGCTGCGGTTCGGTTCCCAGGGCAGCAGGACCGTCGACGACATGCTGGACATGAGTTGGGGCGAGGTGATGCTGATCGGCGGCGTCGCCCTCATCGTCATCGGGCCGAAGGACCTGCCGAAGGCGTTGCGCACCGTGGGGCAGATCACGTCGAAGCTGCGCCGCATGGCCGGCGAGTTCCAGATGCAGTTCAACGAGGCGATCCGCGAGGCCGAACTCGACGAGGTTCGCCGCGAGGTCGACGGGATCCGCAACACGGTGCGCGGCGTGGGGTCGACCTTCAATCCCGTCCAGACGATCCGTGACGAGTTGAAGGGCGCCGTCGAAGGCCGGACCAAGGTCGGACCGGAAAAGCTCGGTCCCCCGCCGCCCGAGGCGGACACGCGCTCGCTGGCCGAGGCCACGGCGCAGTTGAAGGCGGAGCAGGACGCCGCTCCTGCCTTGGCCGAACCGGCGCCAGCCGAGACCAGGACGCACTCGGCTTCGCCTGCGGCAGCCGCGGATGTTCCACTTCCGGTGCCCGGCTCGGTCGAGGACCCGTTCGGGCCCCCGGCGGAGCCGGTTCCCAGCCACGACGCTCCGATTGATCCGAAGAACGGCGCCGCCGCCCAATGAGCACCGACGCCGACGAGGCCGAGATCGAAGCCTCCCGGGCTCCGTTGCTCGAACACTTGATCGAGTTGCGTGCGCGCCTGATCAAGTCTCTCATCGCCTTTGTGGTGATGTTCTTCGCCTGCTTCTTCTTCTCGCGCGATATCTACAACGTGCTCGTCTACCCCTACACCTCGGTGGTGGGGACGGCGAACGCGGAGCTGATCGCGACCCATTTTCTCGAGCAGGTGTTCACCAACATCAAGCTCAGCGTCTTCGGCGCGGCGTTCCTGGCCTTCCCGGTGATCGCCAACCAGATCTACGCTTTCGTGGCGCCAGGCCTCTACCGCAACGAGCGCAAGGCCTTCCTGCCCTACCTCGTGGCGACGCCGATCTTCTTCCTGCTCGGCGCGCTCGTGGTCTTCTTTCTGGCGATGCCGCTGCTGATCAAGTTCTCGGTCTCGCTCCAGCAGGTCGGCGTGGCCGGCGAGCCGACGATCAAGCTGATGCCCAAGGTCGACGAATACCTTTCGTTGATCATGACACTGATCTTTGCCTTTGGCATCGCGTTCCAGCTGCCCGTCATCCTCACCCTGCTGGGCCAGATCGGCATCATCGACGCGGCGTTCCTGCGCGAGAAGCGGCGTTACGCCATCGTACTGGTCTTCGTCGCCGCGGCCGTACTCACGCCGCCCGACGTGATTTCCCAGCTCTCCTTGGCCCTGCCGATGCTGCTCCTTTACGAGGCCTCCATTTTCTCGGTGGTCCGAGTCGAGAAGCTGCGCGCGGCCCGGCGGGTCGAGGAGGGGTTGGATCCGTAGGGCGTTCCCTGCTTATAGCGCTTTCCGCCGAAGTGGACGCCGGTTCGGCGCAAGTGAGCGTGTCACAACACGAGCTTAGAGCCGTGCCCGATTGCAACGCGATCGGGCACGGCTCTAGTCCGGAGATCGCAGTCGGTAACCGACGCCGGTTTCCGTGAGCAGGTAGCGCGGCCGCTCAGGGTCGGGCTCAAGCTTCTGCCGCAGCTGGCGGATATAGACGCGCAGATACTGCGGATCCGACGAGGCCGGCGCGTGGCGCATGAGCTGGGCGTGGGTGAGAACCTTGCCCGCATGCTGCACCAGCACCCGCAGGAACTCGTATTCCCGCGGCGACAGCTTCACCTCGCGCTCGCCAACCCGAACGATCCGGCGCACGAGATCGACCGACAACTCGTCGAGGCGGAACACCGGCCGCTCGCCCTGCATGGCCAACCGATGCCGGAGCGCGGTGCGGATGCGCGCGAGCAACTCGTTCATGCCGAACGGCTTGGTCACGTAGTCGTCCGCCCCGAGATCCAGGGCCTCGACCTTCCCACGCTCGTCGTCGCGGCTCGAGAGGATCAGCACCGGCAGATCCGGCCAGCGCTCGCGAATTGCCGCGAGCAGCGCATGGCCGGCCATGTCGGGCAGCCCGAGATCGAGGATCACGAGGTCGATGCCACCCGCCTCCAGGCTCGCGAGCGCTGCGGCACCGTCGCCGGCCTCGACGATCGCGTAGCCCTGCGTGCCGAGGCCGGTCCGGAGCAGGCGCCTGATCGGCGGCTCGTCGTCGACGACCAGAATGCTGGCCGAGGCGGTCATTCCACCCGCAGCAGCACGTGCCGCTTCTTGCCGAAGGACAGCTTGATCACGCCATCGCGCGTCAGATCGCTCCGCCCGAGCATCGCCTTCTCGTCCGACACCGGCACGTCGTTGACGCGCAGGCCCCCGCCCTTGATCTGGCGCCGGGCCTCGCTGGTCGAGGGCACCAGCTTCGCGATGTCGGGCCCGAAGGCCGTGAGCACCCCGAGTCCGGCCTCAAAAACGGCCGCCGGAACGATCACGGACGGCAGGTCGGCCGCGAGCGTGCCCTCTACGAAGGTCTTCCGCGCGGTCTCGGCCGCCGCTTCGGCCACCTCGCGGCCGTGCATCAGCGCCGTGGCCTCCGTGGCCAGCACCATCTTGGCGGCGTTGATCTCGGATCCGGCGAGCGCTGCGAGCCGGGCGATCTCGTCCATCGGCAGCAGGGTGAACAGCTTGAGGAAGCGGGCGACGTCGGCATCCTCGGTGTTCCGCCAGAACTGCCAGTAATCGTAGGGCTTCAGCATGTCCGGATTGAGCCAGACGGCACCCGCGGCGGTCTTGCCCATCTTGGCGCCCGACGATGTGGTCAGGAGCGGGCAGGTCAAAGCGTAGAGCTGCGGCGTGCCCATGCGGCGGCCGAGATCGATACCGTTGACGATGTTGCCCCACTGATCCGAGCCGCCCATCTGCATCAGGCAGCCATAGCGGCGGTTCAATTCCACGAAGTCGTAGGATTGCAGGATCATGTAGTTGAATTCCAGGAACGAGAGTTCCTGATCGCGGTCCAGGCGCAGGCGCACGCTGTCCATCGACAGCATGCGGTTCACCGAGAAATGGCGGCCGACATCGCGCAGCATTTCAATGTAATTGAGCTTGGTCAGCCACTCGGCGTTGTCGACCATCACGGCGTCGTTGGCGCCCGCGCCGAAGCGCAGGAACCGGTCGAAGGTCTTGCGGATCTCGGCCTTGTTGGCGTCGATCTGCTCGACGGTCAGGATCTTGCGGGTCTCGTCGCGGCCGGAGGGGTCGCCGACCCGGGTCGTGCCCCCGCCCATCAGGGCGATCGGCTTGCCCCCGGTGGCCTGCAGCCAGTGCAGCATCATGATCGACAGCAGATGCCCGACATGGAGCGAGGGCGCCGTGCAATCGTAGCCGACATAGGTGGTCAACCGGCCTTCGAGCGCGGCCGCGTCGATCCCCGCGAGATCGGAGGTCTGGTGGATGTAGCCGCGCTCGGTCAGGATCCGGAGGAAATCGGATTTCGGCGCGAAGCTCTCGGCGGTCATTGGTACAATCTCGGGTCGCATGCTGGCGCGACAGGCCGAGGCCCCGCATGCTAGCTCGCGCTGGGTTCAGGATACGGCGCGCTCTTAGCAGGGCGTTGGCCGAAAGGCACGGGGCAGGGCGGCATGGCGATGATGCGCGCGATCGGACTGATGAGCGGCACCTCGCTGGACGGCGTCGACATCGCCCTGATCGAGACAGACGGCGAGGGGGTCCACGTCGTCAAGGGCCACAACAATTTCCTGGAGCCGTTGGGACCGACCGGATACCGCGGCTACGCCGAGGACGAGAAAGCGCTCCTGCGTGGGGCGACCAAGGATGCCGAATCCGTTCTCCATCCCGCGGACCGGCCCGGCCGCCTTCCGGAGGCCGAGGCCTTCGTCACGCAGGCGCATGCTGAAGCCGTGGAGCGCTTTCTGGAAGAGAACGGCCTGAAAGCCTCCGAGATCGACGTGATCGGCTTCCACGGCCAGACCGTGATCCACCGGCCGGACCAGCGCATCTCGATCCAGATCGGCGACGGGCAGGCCCTGGCGACACGTCTCGGCATTTCAGTGATCTCCGACCTGCGCCGGGCCGACATTGAGGCGGGCGGGCAGGGGGCGCCGCTGGTTCCGGTGTTCCACAAGGCGCTGGCCGAGGCATCGGGCTTCGACGGGCCGTTCGGCATCCTCAACATCGGCGGCGTCGCCAACGCGACGCTGATCGATTCGAGGGGGGGCGTGATCGCCTTCGACACCGGGCCGGGCAATGCCCTGATCGACGAGTGGATGCAGGACCGCGAGGGTAAGAACCTCGACGATGGCGGGCGCACCGCCGCCCGGGGCCGACCGGACGAGCAGCTCCTTGCATGGCTGCTGACGCACCCGTTCTTCTTCCGCAAGCCGCCGAAATCGCTCGACCGGAACTGGTTCTCGCACAAGCTCGCGGGCCAGCTCTCCACCGAGGACGGCGCTGCGACGCTGACCGCCTTCACGGCCCGGGCGGTGGCGCGCGCGCTGGACCACGCTCCCGAGATCCCCACCCGCTGGATCGTGGCCGGAGGCGGCGCGCGCAACGGCGAGCTGGTGCGGCTGCTGAACTACCACCTGCGCGCCGAGATCACGACCGCCGACGCGATCGGCTGGTCCTCGGCCTACCTGGAGGCGCAGGCCTTCGCGTATCTGGCGGTGCGCTCGCTGCGGGGCCTGCCGATCACGCTGCCGTCCACCACCGGCGTGCGCGAGCCCTTGACCGGTGGCGTCCTGGCCCGACCGAACCGGTGAGCCTGGGCTACGCGCTGCACCGGATCATCGACGAATACCCGCTGGCCCGTCTCGACCCACCGGCGGGACACCCTGTCGCGGCCCTGATCCGGCGGGGCGCGCCAGACGAGTTGCGCGCGGCCCTGGCGCCGATCGAGGGTCCGTTCCTGGTGAAGGGCAGCCCCGGGCGGGGAAGCCACTGGGCAGCCGTCCCCTGGATCGCAATGTTCGATCCCGCCGTCACCACGAGCGCCACCCGGGGCTATTACCTCGTCTACCTGTTCCCGACCCATCGCGAGGCCGTGCACCTGTCGCTGGTTCAGGGCACCGTGGCGGCGATCCGCGAGCACGGGAGCGGCGCGGGCGCTCACCTGCGCGCCAGCGGCGACGGCCTCCGGCTGCGGCTCGCTGACTTCGCCGACCGGCTTCCCAACCAATCCATCGCGTTGGGCACGACCGGCGAGCTACCCGAGGGCTACGAGGCGGCCCACATCCTTGGATTGACCTACACGCGCGACGAACTCGGGGACGAGCGGCGGCTGCGCGCCGATCTGGCGACGGGTCTCGCGGCCTATCGGGCCTTGAAGGCGCGCGGCGGTCTCGCGCCGGAGGGCGTACCTCGATACTCGGTCCCGGGCATGCGACGCTCGCGCTCCCGAACCAGAAGCCCTCCCGCGTGCGGCGGATCTTCCTGAAGGATGCCGCACGGCTCAGCATGACGACAGATGTCCGCTGAGCCGCGCTAAGCGGGTTTCGCAAAAGTGGCCACCGGTTTTTCGACAAAAACCTGTGATATAACAAAGAGCTAAGCAGATGAAGTGTTGGCTTGCCAACGCAAATCTGCTTAGAATGGATCGCTCTCTGTTTCCGCCAAAGCCGACAGCCCGGTCCGTGCTGGTCGCAAACGACCGCACGAAGCTGACGGCGAAGTATGTGAATGCGATTGCGGATGCGATCTTCACGGTCGGTGGCTTGGCGCCCATCTTGGCCACACGTCTAACAGCTGGTCCACCGACTTTGCCGCTGCCGGTTATCGTCGGCGTGGCTATCGTTTGCTGGATGACGAGCGCGACGCTACAGTACTCCGCGCGGCGTTATTTGAAGGAGTTGCAGTGATGGGCTTTTCGGACATCCTGACACTGCTACGCGTGCCTGCGGCCGCCCTGATCCTTGGCTTAGGCGCATTGCGTTATGCGCGGTGGGCCGACGGACGCTGACAGGCTGGACCTATACCTGACGGTCTCCCCCGGTTTGTGCCCTCGCCGCTCCCGCGCTAAGGCAGCCGCGCCATGTCGCACAACACCTTCGGCCACCTGTTCCGCGTCACGACCTTCGGCGAGAGCCACGGGATCGCGCTCGGCTGCGTGGTCGACGGCTGCCCGCCCGGCCTGCCGCTGGAGGCCGAGGAGATCCAGGCGGAGCTCGACCGGCGCAAGCCCGGCCAGTCGCGCTTCACCACCCAGCGCCGCGAGCCCGATCAGGTGAAGATCCTGTCGGGCGTGTTCGCCGACGATCGAACCGGCGGCCGCCAGTTCACCACCGGCACGCCGATCGCGCTGATGATCGAGAACACGGATCAGCGCTCGAAGGATTATTCCGAGATCCGCGACAGCTACCGGCCCGGCCACGCGGATTACACCTACGACGCCAAGTACGGCATCCGCGATTATCGCGGCGGCGGGCGCTCCTCCGCCCGCGAAACTGCGGCCCGCGTGGCCGCCGGTGCCGTGGCCCGCAAGGTCGTACCCGGCATCACCATCCGGGCGGCCCTGGTCCAGATGGGCCCGCACGCCATCGACCGGTCGCGCTGGGACTGGGCCGAGACCGGCAACAACCCGTTCTTCTGCCCCGATGCCGAGACCGCCGCTTTCTACGAGACCTATCTCGACGGCATCCGGAAGGACGGCTCCTCGGTCGGCGCCGTGATCGAGGTCGTGGCCGAAGGCGTCCCGCCGGGCCTCGGCGCGCCGGTCTACGGCAAGCTCGACGCGGATCTCGCCGCCGCGATGATGTCGATCAACGCCGTGAAGGGTGTCGAGATCGGCGACGGTTTCGCGGCGGCAGCTCTCCGCGGCGAGGACAATGCCGACGAGATGCGCGCCGGCAACGATGGGCGCCCCCGCTTCCTGGCCAACCACGCGGGTGGGATCCTCGGCGGCATTTCCAGCGGCGAGCCGGTGGTGGTGCGCTTCGCCGTGAAGCCCACATCCTCGATCCTCACATCGCGTCGCTCCGTGACCCGGGACGGCGCCGAGGTGGACCTCATCACGAAGGGCCGCCACGATCCCTGTGTCGGCATCCGGGCCGTGCCGGTGGCGGAGGCCATGATGGCTTGCGTGCTCGCCGATCATTATCTGCGCCATCGTGGACAGGTCGGGCAGCAGCCCTGATCCCGGCCCCGCCTTCAACGATTCGAGAATGCCCGTGCCCCATTGCACCGTCACCGAGGCCATCGCGGCCTTCGCCAAGGGCGAGATCGTCGTCGTCACCGACGACGACGACCGCGAGAACGAGGGCGACCTCGTCGTCGCGGCATCCCTTTGCACGCCGGAGAAGATGGCGTTCATCATCCGCAACACCTGCGGCATCGTCTGCGCGCCGATCACGCAGGGCGAGGCCAAGCGCCTGCACCTCGCGCCGATGGTCGCCTCGAACGACGCACCGCTCGGGACCGCCTTCACGGTCACCGTCGACACGAAGCACGGTCTGACGACGGGCATCTCGGCGGAGCAGCGCTGCAACACCGTCCGGGCGCTCGCCAACGGCAACATGGGCGCGGGCGACTTCGTCCGCCCCGGGCACGTCTTCCCGCTGATCGCCCGCGATGGCGGCGTGCTCATGCGCTCGGGCCACACCGAGGCCGCGGTCGACTTGTGCCGCTTGGCGGACCTGCCCCCCGTCGGCGTGATCTGCGAACTCGCCAACGACGACGGCACCGTGATGAAGGGGCCGCAGATCGAGGCCTTCGCCGAGCAGCACAAGCTCAAGCAGGTTTCGGTGGCCGATCTCATCGCCTACCGGCAGGCCCGGGACCGGCTGGTGGAGCGGGTCGGTCATTTCCCCGTCCGGTCGAACCACGGTGACATGACCGCCTACGTGTTCTCCACGCCCTTCGAGACGATCCAGCAATTCGCCTTCGTGATGGGTGAGATCGGCGACGGACGTGACATCCTCGTGCGTCTCCACCGCTCCAATGTCGCCGCCGATGTGATCGGCGGCGGCAGGCAGATCGACGCGGTGCTGCGGCGTTTCGCGGAGGCCGGTCGCGGCGTGCTGGTCTATCTCCGGGATGGAACGGCGGGCGTGCCGGTCATGAGTGCCACCGACGAAGGGACGGAAGCGCTGCGCGCCCGCCAATGGCGCGAGGTCGGTCTCGGGGCACAGATCCTGCGCGATCTCGGCGTGGCCTCGTTCCGCAACCTCGCGACCTCGTCGCGCGCCTATGTTGGCTTGGCGGGCTTCGGTATCGAGCACCTGGGCGACGAGCCCCTGGAAACCTGACCGTCGTCTCAGGTGCGCCGCGCGACCGTCCAGATTGCGGCGCCCGCCATGATGGCAGCAGCGCTGCGACTCAGCCGTCGGTGGAACGCCGAATTTTGCAAGGTGTGCCGCGCCGGCGAAGCCAGAGCCGCGTAGGGCGTCATCACGGCGATCAGGACGAGGGCCGTAACGGCGACGAGCGTCGCGAAGTCACGCCCTGTGACCGCACGCAGATCCAGCAAGGTCGGTAGCACCGCGAGATAGAAGACGATCGTCTTGGGGTTGGCGAGCGTCACGGTGAGACCGGCGAGGAAGCTCGCCAAGGGACGGTCGCCCCGGCGGCCCGTCACGGTCTGGGTGCGCGCTGCGCTGCGCCACAGCTGGACCGCGAGGTAGCCCAGATAGAGCGCCGCGCCGATCCGGACGACAACGAACACGTCGCCCAGGGCCTCGGCCATGCGGCTCAGCCCGAAGACCGCGGCAGCGAGATAGGTCAGGTCGCCCAGGATCAGGCCCGCGGCGAACGCCATGCCGGCCCTGAACCCCGAAGCAAGCGCCCGCGCAACGAGCGCTACGACGCCGGGGCCCGGAATGGCGGCCACGATGCTGAGCGCCAGCGCATACGCCAGGAAACCGGAGGCCGTCATTGCACACGTCTCGATCTGCGGCGATCGATGGCCCCGTCACGATGCCAATTCCCGAACGCCTCAGGCTAAGGCCGGATCCAGCCAGTTCGCAACCGCCTGATCGGGCCTATCGCCCCATCAGCGCGTCGACATGCGCGGCGGCCGATTTGGCGAGACCTTCGAGGCTGTAGCCGCCCTCCAGCACCGAAACGATCCGCCCGCCCGCGCAGCGTTCGGCGAGTTCCATCAAACGGCGCGTCGCCCAAGCGAAGTCCTCCGCCTCGAGCCGCAGATTGGCCAGGGGATCGAGGCGATGGGCGTCGAATCCAGCCGAGATCACGATGACGTCCGGTCGGAACGTCTCCAGGCGCGACAGGATACCGGTCTCGAACGCCTCGCGGAACACCGCGCCGTCGTCATTCGGGCGCAGGGGCACATTGACGATCGTGTCCTTGTCGCCGCGCTCCGACGCGGCCCCGGAGCCGGGGTAGAGCGGCATCTGATGGGTGGAGCAATACAGGACCGAACCGTCGTCCCAGAAGATATCCTGGCTGCCGTTGCCGTGATGAACGTCCCAATCGACGAGGGCCACGCGTTCGGCGCCGTGCTTCGTCTGCGCGTAGCGGGCCGCGATGGCCGCGTGATTGAACAGGCAGAATCCCATCGACCGGGTCCGCTCCGCATGGTGGCCGGGCGGTCGCATGGCCACGAAGGCGTTGCGGCACTCGCCGGCTACGACGGCGTCAATCGCGTGCGTCGCGCCGCCGATGGCGCGCAGCGTCGCCTCCAGGCTTCCCGCGGACAGGACCGTATCGGAATCGATCCCGACCATGCCGTGCTCCGGCACGGCCGCGACCAGCGCGTCGACATAGCTTCGGGGATGAGCGAGCGCCGCGGTCTCCAGCTCGGCGCGCGGCGCAGAAGCCCGCACGAGGCCGGCGAAGCGCTCGTCCTCAAGCGCGCGCTCGACGGCCCGCATCCGGGCGGGCCGCTCAGGGTGGCCCTCCGGCACCTCATGATCGAAGCTCGCGGGATGGCTCACGTACAGTGTGGTCACGACGGTCGCTCCCGGGTCCGATCCTGTCGCGCGCCTGCAACAGGAGCCGGCAATGTGCCACGGTCGTAACGCGCGGACTACGGCCGCGTGCGCGCCACGACTAGGCTTGTCCGACTCATCTTCACCTTTTCCCGATTATCGAACGCTGTTCGGTGCGGGTCTGCTCATTCGAGACTGGCAGCATGAACATTGGCGGCTTGCGCATCGTCCCGATCATCGTCTGTATGGGCCTTCTGGCAGGCTGCACCTTCAAGGCCGTGCCCGATCCAACGCTGTCGGCCCGCGACGCGGAATTCATGGCGCTGGTGCCCGATGCGGAGTTCGATCCGCATTTCGCCCGGTACGAAATGAGCGATCCGACCCACGAGCCAACCCGGCACGATCGTGGTCGAGACAAAGGAACGGCAGCTCTACCTCGTTCAGCCGGGCGGGAAGGCGCTCCGCTACGGCGTCTCGGTCGGCGACGAGGCCTATGGCTGGACGGGGAAAGCCGTTGTCGACCGCAAGGCGGAATGGCCCGCCTGGAATCCGCCGGCCGAGATGATCAAGCGCTGGCCGCACGTCCACGCCATGCAGGGCGGCCCGATGAACCCGCTCGGCGCCCGCGCCCTCTATCTGACGGACCACGGCAGGGACACGCTCTACCGGATCCACGGCACCAACGAGCCCGAGAAGATCGGGCAGGCGGTCTCGTCGGGGTGCATCCGGATGCGCAACATCGACGTGGTCGACCTCTACAATCGCGTCCCCGTGGGCGCCTCGGTCATCGTCCGGTAACGCAACTGGTCAACGTCCCAATAAGCCTGCTTGCTCGTGAGGTGTTTACCTGAACTGCCATTCAGATCTGGCCATTAACTCCTGGCAGGGAAGCTGTCCCGTAAGTTGAAGACACACAGGGACTAGCGCCGACCGCAGCAAAGGTCGGGGAGGCAGGCGACCATGACCATGATTTCCGTGCAACAGTTCTGCAACCATGCCGTTTCGACGGGCCTGATCAGCGACGAGGATCTGCTGGTCCTCAAGCGTGAGGTTATCCCGGATGGCCTGATGAGCCGCGACGATGCCGATCTGCTGATCGCCCTCGAGCGCGCGGTGATCGGCTCCGACGCGTTCGCGGATTTCCTGGTCGCCTCCGTGGTCGACTTCGCCGTGTGGGGATGCCGGCCGACCGGTTACATCAACGCGGATGTGGCCGCCTGGCTCGCCGCGTCGCTCAGCGGCCGCGAAGGCCCCAGCGTCGTCGGGGCGCGGATCGCCATGGAAGTCGTCAAGGAGGCCCAGGGCAGCGCCGAATCATTGATGGCCTTCGCCCTGGAGGCCAATCGCCGGATCCGGGACGCGGTCCAGCCCGCCCGCATGACCTTTGCGCTGGCCGCCTGAACCTCAGACCAAGGCGCAGCTTCCGTCCGGGACGCATCTGATCTATCGGGACAGTCAAGCCGGTGTTCAATCCGGCGATCTCGGAAGCAGTGCGCCAGCGATGTTCGACAAGATCCTGATCGCCAACCGGGGCGAGATCGCCTGCCGGGTCATCAAGACCGCCCGGAAAATGGGCATCAAGACCGTTGCGGTCTACTCGGACGCCGACCGCGACGCCGTGCACGTCGCCATGGCGGATGAGGCCGTGCATATCGGCCCCGCGAGCGCGTCCGAATCATACCTCGTGATCGACAAGATCGTCGAGGCCTGCAAGCAGACCGGCGCGCAGGCCGTCCATCCCGGCTACGGCTTCCTGTCCGAGCGCGAGGCCTTCCCCAAGGCGCTCGAAGCCGCGGGCATCGTGTTCATCGGCCCGAATCCCGCCGCCATCGCCGCCATGGGCGACAAGATCGAGTCGAAGAAGGCGGCCGCCGCCGCCGAGGTCTCGACCGTTCCGGGCTTCCTCGGCGTGATCGAATCGCCCGAACACGCCAAGACGATCGCCGACGAGATCGGCTATCCGGTGATGATCAAGGCCTCCGCGGGCGGCGGCGGCAAGGGCATGCGCATCGCCCATTCGGGCGACGAGGTGGCGGAGGGCTTCGCCCGTGCCAAATCGGAGGCCGCCTCCTCGTTCGGCGACGACCGCGTCTTCATCGAGAAGTTCATCACCGATCCGCGCCACATCGAGATCCAGCTGATCGGCGATAAGCACGGCAACGTCGTGTATCTCGGCGAGCGCGAATGCTCGATTCAGCGCCGTAACCAGAAAGTGATCGAGGAGGCGCCGTCGCCGCTTCTCGACAAGAAGACCCGCCGCAAGATGGGCGAGCAGGCCGTCGCGTTGGCGAAGGCGGTGAACTACGATTCCGCCGGTACGGTCGAGTTCGTGGCCGGGCAGGACAAGTCCTTCTACTTCCTGGAGATGAATACCCGGCTCCAGGTCGAGCATCCGGTGACCGAGATGATCACCGGTCTCGATCTCGTCGAGCTGATGATCCGCGTCGCGGCTGGCGAAAAGCTGCCGATGACCCAGGACGACGTGAAGCTGAACGGCTGGGCCGTGGAGAGCCGCGTCTACGCCGAGGATCCGACCCGCAACTTCCTGCCCTCGATCGGCCGACTGACCACCTACCGGCCGCCGGAGGAGGGGCAACGGGGCAAGGCGATCGTGCGCAACGATACCGGTGTGGAGGAGGGCGGTGAGATCGCCATCCACTACGACCCGATGATCGCCAAGCTGGTAACCTGGGCGCCGAGCCGCGCCGAGGCGATCGCCGCCCAGGGCGAGGCGCTCGACGCCTTCGCCATCGACGGCATCCGCCACAACATCCCGTTCCTGTCGGCGCTGATGGCGCATCCGCGTTGGCAGGAGGGCCGTCTGTCCACCGGCTTCATTGCCGAGGAGTTCCCAGAGGGCTTCACCGCGCCGGAGCCCGCGGGCGACGTGTCGCGCCGCATGATGGCCGCTGCGGCGGCGATCGACCACAAGCTCAACCAGCGCAAGCGTGGCATCTCCGGGCAGATGCGCGCGCCGGGGCTGTTCGCCTTCGAGCGGGATCGGGTGGTGATTCTGGCCGGGCAAACCTATGCCGTTACGGTGGAGCCGGAGGGCGAGGATCTGCTTGTCACCCAGGATGACGGCAAGTCGCTCTCGGTTGCGAGCGTGTGGCGTCCCGGCGAGCCGGTCTGGATCGGCACGATCGGGTCCGAGCGGGTGGCCATCCAGGTGCGCGGCCTGCTGAACGGCGTGTTCCTGCAGCATGCCGGTGCCGCCGCCGAGGCCCGGGTCTATACCCGCCGCGAGGCCGAACTCGCTGCGCTGATGCCGGTCAAGGAGCAGGCGGGCTCGGGCAAGCAGGTGCTCTGCCCGATGCCCGGTCTCGTGAAGCAGATCCTCGTGGCGGAAGGCCAGGAGGTGAAGAATGGCGAGCCGATCGCGGTCGTCGAGGCGATGAAGATGGAGAACGTGCTCCGCGCCGAGCGGGACGCGACCGTCGGGAAGATCCACGCCAAGGAGGGCGAAAGCCTCGCGGTCGACGCGGTGATCCTCGAATTCGCCTGAGCCGGTGCGCCTTCGTCGTGAGTGCGGTTCACAATGAGCAGACGAAGCTGCTGGCGATGGCGGCAAACAACGTTGCAGTCGCCTTCGCGGTGATCGGCTTCGTCATGCCGATCACCGCGATGAGCTTCGGGATCGCCAACGCATCGACATTGCGCTGAGCAACCGCCTTCTTCGTGGCGATCTGGCTTTGCGCCGCGATCAGCTTACATTGGGTCGGGAGGCGCGTGCTGCGGAGCATCAGGCCATGAGCTCGGGTGAAATCTTTGTCACCTTCGTAATACCCGCTGTGACCTTGGCGGTCGCCTATGCGGCGATGCGCGCGAACGAATGGGCGATCCAGCGCGACGAGCGCAAATCGGGCAAGTGACGGGTCCGAGGGACGCCTGACGTCTGCCGCATGCCCCTCTACTTCGCCTACGGCGCCAACATGGATGCCGCCGCGATGGCCCTGCGCTGCCCGGTCTCGCGGCTGATCGGCGGCGGGCATCTGCCGGGATACCGATTCATCATCATGCGCGCGGGCTACGCCTCGGTGGTGCGCGATCCGGCGCGCGTTGTCTGGGGCGTGGTTTGGGAATTGGCCGGCGACGACATCCCGGCCCTTGATCGCTACGAGGGCGTGGCGGGCGGCCTCTACACCAAGGCGACCCTGCCGGTCCGGACCCCTGAGGGGGTCAAGCGCGCTCTGATCTATCTCGGCTGCTCCACCGCGCCCGGCCGCCCGCGGTCCGGATACCTCGACGCCGTCCTGGCGGCGGCACGTGCTGCGCAACTGCCGTCAGCCTATCTCCGAGAACTCGGCAGCTGGTCGCGCGGCCTTCCGATCTGATGGGAGCTCAACTGGTACGCAACCTGCTTGCCCACGATCGAGCTGGCGGGCGAGGGGTCTCACCGCGCCCGGCCAGCCGTCCGTGATTGTGCAGCATGTCCGTCGATCAACGGCGATTGGCGCGCGTCTGCGAGGGAGTTTTTGCATGTCGTATCTGGCGCCCGCCGATTTCGTGAAGAAGGCCGTCGATGCCGGTGAGTCGAAGGTCTTCATGGCCACCAAGGACACTTTCATCCGGGGCTATATGGCCGGCGCGATCCTGGCGCTGGCCGCGGCCTTCGCGGTCTCGGTGAACCAAGCCACCGGCCAGCCTTTGATCGGCGCGCTGCTGTTCCCGGTCGGCTTCTCGATGCTCTACCTGCTGGGCTACGACCTGTTCACCGGCGTCTGCGTGCTGACCCCGCTGGCTCTGATCGACAAGCGTCCCGGCGTGACCGTCGCCGGCGTCGCGCGCAACTGGGTGTTGGTCTTTTTCGGCAACTTCGCGGGCGCGCTTACGACCGCCGTCATGATGTCGATCGTGTTCACCTTCGGCTTCGCCACGGAGCCGAACGCCGTCGGCAAGCTGATCGCCGGCATCGGCGAGGCCCGGACGCTGGGCTACGAGAAGTACGGCGCCTCCGGCATGCTGACGCTCTTCATCCGCGCCATGATGTGCAACTGGATGGTTTCCACGGGCGTGATCGGCGCCATGCTGTCCACGTCGGTACCCGGCAAGGTGATCGCGATGTGGATGCCGATCACGGTGTTCTTCTTCATGACCTTCGAGCATTCGGTGGTGAACATGTTCCTGTTCCCGTCGGCGATCCTCATGGGCGGCCATCTGACCGTGATGGATTACCTGCTGTGGAACGAGATCCCGACGCTCGTCGGCAACATTGTGGGCGGCCTCGCATTCACCGGCCTGATGCTCTACTCGACCCACGTACGGACCGGCGCGACCCGGTCGGCGGCCGTCGGCGCGAACGTGCGTCGGCCCATCGCGGCCGAGTAAGGCAATCCGGACCCGCACGTCCTGCGTGCGGGTCCTCCGGGTGGGTGTAGTTCCGGATGGGTGAGACACGGACGGTCTCCGTCGTCATCGAGGGTCGGGTTCAGGGGGTCTCGTATCGGGCCTGGACCCAGAGCGAAGCACGGGCCCGCGGTCTGACAGGCACCGTCCGCAATCGCGACGACGGCGCGGTGGAAGCCGTCTTCAGCGGCACGCCAGAAGCCGTGGCCGAGATGCTGACGCTGTGCCGGTCCGGGCCGCCGAGCGCCCGCGTCACCGATCTCACCCTCCGCGAGCACGCGGATGCGCCCAGCCTGAGCGGCTTCGAGATCCTGCGCAGCTGAGCCGACGGTCACCCCGGCCATTCGAGCGGCTTCTGCGCCGGCCCTTCGGCTGGTATGGCGTCGCGGTCTGCCGCGAACACGCATTTCGAGACGCATGACCGATCTATCCGCCAGCCAGGCTGCGTTCTCGCCCCTGGATCTTGGGGCGCTCCTGTATTTCATCCTGGCTTGGGTGGCGTACGGTCTGTCCGTTGGGCGGCTGCGGGGCCGGATGGTGTCGCTCAGCCAGATCATGAACGGCCATCGCTCGAACTGGGCGCGGCAGGTGATCGGCCGGGACAACCGGGTGGTCGATACGCAGATTAACGCGTCCCTGCAGAACGGCACCGCCTTCTTCGCGTCGACCTCGCTGATCGCGCTCGGATCGGTCCTGACGCTGTCGCGGTCCGGTGACGACGTGTTGAACCTGTTCGCCACCCTGCCGTTCGGCATGGTCGCCAGCCGTCTGACATGGGAGTTGAAGGTCGCCGGCCTCGCACTGGTCTTCGTCTACGCCTTTTTCAAATTCGCCTGGGCCTATCGCCTGTTCAACTACGCGGCGATCCTGCTCGGTGCGGTGCCGTCCAAGGGGTCCGGGGCGAGCGAGACCGAGATGTTGCGGGCGGTGCGCCGGCTCGCTGCGATGAACGTCAGCGCCGGGCGGCACTTCGCGCGCGGGCAGCGCGCCTTCTTCTTCGCCCTGGCGTATCTGGGCTGGTTCATCAGCCCCTACGTGCTGTTCGTCTCGACAACGGCGGTTGTGATCATCATGTGGCGACGGCAGTTCGCGTCCGAAATCCGTACGGCGCTCCTCGAAGCGGGCGAGGGCCCGCACGAGGGTTCGCTCCTGCCGCCCCTCCAAGAGGCACGGACATGACCGAGGCGAGACCGGACGACACGGCGATCGAGACGACCATCCTGGACCTCGTGGCGGCGCGCGGCGCGGGCAAGACCATCTGCCCCTCCGAAGTCGCCCGGGCCTTGGGCGGCCCGCATCCGGATGGCTGGGGCCCCCTGATGCAGCCGGTGCGCCGCGTTGCGGTCCGCCTCGCCCATGCGGGCCGCGTGGCGATCCTGCGCAAGGGCAAGCCCGTGGACCCGGACGATTTTCGCGGAATCTATCGGCTGGCGCTGCCCGCCGGTGCCTCCGGCCCCGGCAACCAATCCGGCGTGTAGCCCGCCCATCGATAGACGACGAGGCCGATCCACTCCTTCACGCCCAGGTCGAGCTGGAGCAGTCCGTCCGAGGCGAAGCCGTTGAAACGAGTCAGGTCGCCCCAGCCGCGCGTCCGGTAGTCGACCGGGAAGGCATCGACCGTGAACCCGGCCTGCCGGAAGCAGCCGACCGCCCGGGGCATGTGCCAGGCCGAGGTCACGAGGAGCCAGCGCTCGCCGGGCTTGGGCAGAACGAGCGCCGCCGTGAAGATCGCATTCTCGCGGGTGTTGCGCGAGCGGTTCTCCAGGATCAGGCGCGTGCGGGGAACCCCGATGGTGTCGGCCTGCCGACTGACGATATCGGCCTCCGAGATGCCACCCCCAATGAAGCCGCTTCCGCCCGAGAAGACCAGCCGCGCCGTTGGGAAGCGTCGGGCCAGATCCGCCAGATAGATCGGCCGCTCGCCGGCATCGTTGACGACGACCTGCGCCCGCGCCTCAGACAATCCGGACTCGATCCCGCCGCCGAGGACGATGATGCCCGTGGGCGGCGGGCCGTCCGCCGGGAACGCGGGAAAGCGTTGTTCGAGCGGGAGCAAAACCGCCTCGGACAGGGGCGCCAATCCCCCGATGGCCAATCCGGTGGCGCCCAGGAGCGCCAGGGCGGTGCCGGTCCGGCGAAGCCGCGTCACGTGGAGCAGGACGCCGATCAGGACCGCGAAAATGAAGACATTCGAAGGGGTGATCAGAAAGTAGATCACCTTCGAAAGCGGGAAGAAGGCGGTGCTCACGCCGTCTTCGTCTCTGCCTGGAATCGCTCCAGCGCCGCCGCATCGGGGGGCAGGAGGCCGGCGAGGCTCTCACCCCGCTCCACCTCGCGTTGAATCCAGAGATCGAGGCGTTGCTGCTCGACGGCTTCCAGCGCGATCCGCTCGGCGATGGCGACGGGTAGCGCGACGATACCGGCCTCGGTGCAAACAATGATGTCCCCCGGATGGATCGCAGCACCGCCGCACGAGACGGGCTGCTGCGTGCCGACCAGGGCCAGTACACCGATCGCGCCCAGCGGCGCGCTCCAGTGCGGCAGGCCGACTGGCTCCGGCAACGCGGCATCGGTGACGAGGCCGACGGCGCCGCGCTGGGCAAGCCGGGCCGACAGGATGGCACCGAAGGGGAGTGCCAAGCCCGATCCGGCAGCGTCGATCACCACGACAGCCCCCTCGGGGATGGCCTCGATCGCGGCGGCGAGATCGCCCGCGGCATCGTCGCGGGCCGGGATCATGCGCAGGGTGTACGCGGTCCCGATCGCGGTTCCGCTGCCAGCCAACAGACCCCGCGGGCTGAACGCTTTGACGCCGGCCCGCGTCAGGGCGCGGGCGAGACTTGCGGATGTCACGGCGGAGAGCGCGTCGCGCAGGGTCGGGTCGATCGCCATCGTGGCTTCCTTTAGGGGTGCAATCCGCGTCGCACGCTTGCCAAGGTGGACCCGGCGCGCGCGACGGCAAGTCCGTCGGAACGCTCAGCCAATGGGCTCGCGCAGGGCGTTCGCAGCCCCCGGCCGGGCGGCAATGCGCGCGTACCACCGGCGCAGGGCCGGGCGCTCGATGCGTTCGGCCGGAAGGTTCAGCCAGCGATGGGCCGCGCAGCCGAGGGCGATGTCGGCAATCCCGAAGCAGTCGCCGACCGCGTAATCCCGATCCGCCAGATGGGCGTCGAGAATCGCCGCCTGAGCCTCGGATTTCCTCAGCGACGCGGCGATGAGGGCGCGGTCGGGCTCCGGCGAACGGTAGAGCTGCCAGAAGGCGTCGCGCATGGCCGGCGTGAAGCTCGTCGACTGCCAGTCGAGCCATTGATCGGTCTGCGCACGCGCCCGGGGATCCTCGGGCAGCGCCAGGGCCCGACCGTTCATCGCCAGATAACGGAGGATCGCGTTCGACTCCCAGAGGACGAAGCCGTCCTCCTCCAGGGTTGGCACGAGGCCGTTCGGGTTCAGGGCGCGGTAGGCGGGATCGGAGACGACGCCGAAAGCACCGCCCGCGTCGATCCGCTCGTAGGCGAGCCCGGCTTCGTCGAGCCCCCAGATCGCCTTCTGCACGTTCACCGAAGTGAGCCGCCCCCAGAGCCTGCGCATCGTCACGCCTTCAGTCTCCCGCCTTCGGTGGATAAGCGTGATCGCATCCGTCCGGATCGGTCACCCGCTGCCCGTCGATGGTGTCGGTCAGGTAGTTCGGTCCAACCGGCACCTTGCCGTGGCCGCCGGGAATGTCGAGCACGTACGTCGGCTGTGCGAGGCCGGAGAGACGCCCGCGGAGCGCCCGCATCAGGGCCTGCCCTTCGGCGAGGCCCGTGCGCAGGTGGCTCGTCCCCGGAGCGAGATCGCCGTGGTGCAGGTAATAGGGCTTGATTCGGTTCTCGACAAAGCTCCGCATCAGGGCTTCCAGCGTCGCGGGATCGTCGTTCACGCCGCGCAGCAGCACGGTCTGGCTGACCATGGGGATCCCGGCATCGATCAGCCGAGCGCAGGCGGCGCGGGCGCTCGGCGTGAACTCGCGCGGGTGGTTCGCGTGCAGGGCGACGAAGACGGCGCGCCCGAAACGGCGCAGCGCCTGCACGAGATCGTCCGACACGCTGTCGGGTTTGACGACCGGCACGCGGGTATGGATCCGCAGAACGCGGACATGCTCCATGGACGCGAGCCGCTCCGCGATATCGCCAAGACGTCTGGCCGAGAGCGCGAACGGATCGCCGCCGGTGAGCACGACTTCCCAGATCCGAGGATCCTGCGCGATATAGGCGAACGCGGCCTCCAGTTCGGTCTCGCTCAACGTTCCGAGCCCGTTCGGCCCGACCATCTCGCGGCGGAAGCAGAAGCGACAATAAACCGGGCAGATGTGCAGCGGCTTGAGCAACACCCGGTCGGGGTAGCGGTGTACGATGCCGGTGATCGGCGCATGGGCGGCATCGCCGATCGGGTCCGCGCGCTCCTCGGGTTCGACCCGGCACTCCTCCACGGACGGCACGAACTGCCGGGCGATCGGATCGTCCGGGTCGCTCGGATCGATCAGTTCGGCCATGTCGGGCGTCACCGAGACCGCGTAGCGGGCGAGAACGACGCGCAGCAGGTCGGCCTCCGCGCCGGAGATCAGGCCAGCAGCGGCGAGATCGTCGGTGTTGCGCAGGGCCTGGGTCACGCCTGGGTCTCCGCGACGGGGGTCCAGATGACATCGTCGATGCGGCCGGCGCCGCAGGCCAGCATCGCGAGGCGGTCGAAGCCGAGGGCGATCCCGGAGGCGTCCGGCATGATGGCGAGGGCCGCGAGGAAATCTGCGTCGATCGGGTAACATTCGCCGTAGACGCGCAGCTTTTCTGCCATCTCGTCCTCGAAGCGGCGGCGCTGCTCGGCCGGATCGGTCAGCTCGCCGAACGCGTTGGCGAGCTCGACGCCACAGACGTAGAGTTCGAAGCGCTCCGCGACGCGGCCGTCATGGGGTGCCGGCCGGGCCAGCGCCGCCTCGCTCACTGGATACTCGCACAGGATCGTCGGTCGGCCGATGCCGAGATGCGGCTCGATCCGGGCCACCAGGACCCGCGAGAACAGATCGACCCAGGTGTCGTCCGGCGCGACCCGCAGATCCGCGGCGGCGGTGGCGCGGGCGAGGGCCTCCCGGTCGGTTTCGCCGGTCCGCGACAGCGTGGCGAACAGATCGATCCCGGCGAAGCGGTCGAAGGCCTCGGCGAGGGTCAGCCGCTCCGGCTCCGCGAAGGGATCCGCGTCCCGGCCGCGATACGCGAAGCGGCGCAAACCCGTCGTCACGGCGGCCAGCCTCAGCAGATCGGCGCAGTCCGCCATCAGGTCCGTATAGGGCGCTCCGGCCCGGTACCATTCGAGCATCGTGAATTCGGGGTGGTGCAGCGGTCCCCGCTCGCGATTGCGGAAGACCCGCGCGAGGCTGAAGAGCCGCGACTCCCCGGCCGCCAGCAGCTTCTTGCAGGCAAATTCGGGTGAGGTATGCAGATAGAGGGGCGTGCGCGCGCCGCTGATGCCGACAGCTTCCGTGGCGAAGGCCGAGAGATGCGCCTCGTTGCCTGGTGAGACCTGCAGGCAGGCCGCCTCAACCTCGACGAAATCCCGCTCCGCGAACCAAGACCGGAAGGCCGCTGTGAGGCGGTTGCGCTGGATCAGCGCCGGCCGGCGATCGGCATGGCGATCGGTGGCCCACCAGGGGGAGGGGGGTTCCGTCACCACGACGAACTCTCGAGGGCGGGCGAAGACGGGGCGCCTGTCATGATCGGGTCGATCCGGCCCATTCTCATTTCCGGTCCCGGCGCGGACACGACATGGCCTGTCGGCGGCTCACAACGACGATTCGGCCGCCCGCTGGCAACCGGGACGCAGATGCGATAGTGGCGGGGTCCGACAATACAGCGCCCGCGCTTGGCGCGTGCCGCCCCCCATGTCAATGCAGGACGCAATTCCGTGAAGGTGATCGCCTCAACGCTCCGCAAGGGCAACGTCGTCGACAAGGACGGCAAGCTCTACGTGATCCTGTTCGCCGAGAACATCCATCCCGGCAAGGGCACGCCGGTGACCCAGCTCGACATGCGCCGGATCACCGACGGCGTGAAGGTCTCCGAGCGTTACCGGACCACCGAGCAGGTCGAGCGCGCCTTCGTGGAAGATCGCGAGCACACCTTCCTGTACAGCGACGGCGAGGGGTTCCATTTCATGAATCCTGAGAGTTACGAGCAGATCGCCGTGCCGGCGGACGTGGTCGGCGACGCCGCCCCCTATCTGCAGGAGGGCATGGCCGTCATGCTCTCGGTCCACAACGACGTGCCGCTGACGATCGAACTGCCGCAGCGCGTGACCCTGGAGGTCACCGAGACCGAGCCGGCCATGAAGGGACAGACCGCATCGTCGTCCTACAAGCCGGCGACGCTGTCGAACGGCGTCCGCACGACCGTGCCGCCGCACATCGCGGCCGGAACGCGCGTCGTCGTCATGACCGCCGACGGGGCCTACGTCGAGCGTGCGAAGGACTGAGATAGCCTAGCCGGTCGCGCAGCGCCGCGGCCGATGTCAGCGTGGTGCGTGCGCCGCATTCTCGAGGGTTGCGTAGCAGCCCTGCGAGAGCGCCTGGGCCCGTAACCGCTCCGGTGGGCTGAACGGCCGTCCGTCCTCGCGGAACAGATCCTCGCGCAGCAAAGCGTCCGACGTGCAGCGCGCGGCGATCCGGCAGAGCGGCGGCTCGCCGCCGGTGCGGGTGCAGATCGTGGCGTAATCGGCTCGGAACGCCCGCAGGCCCGCGCGCGGATTGGCGCCGGTGACCGTCACCAAGCCGGTGAGCGCTGCGAGCAACAGCGGCTGGTGGATCAGGTAGACGACGAGGCTGTGGCGCCCTGCGAAGGTCGCGGCCCGCGCGAGGGATGAGCGTGGGCTCCAGGCACCCAGGCGCGACCGCGCGAGCCTCGGCAGACCGATGCGGCCAAGCACGATCCCGCCGAGCACCACCCCGAACCACGGAAACAGCGGCACGTAATCGTTGGTCCGCGGCATCACGGAGCCGAGCCCCAGGAAGAACAAGACGGGCGCATCGAGGAACGCGGCATGGACGACATGCGGTGTCGCGAGCACCAGCGCCGCCGCGAGCGCGGTGATCGGGACCGGTAAGAACAAGAAGGCGAGCCCCAGCACGCTCGACACGGCGATGCAGTGCAGGATGCCGAAGAACACATAGGCGTCCGGAAACGTGATCCACGTCCCCAGGGTCACCAGGAGGGCGGCGCCCCCGACGCGGGCGAGCCGCAGCAGCGTGGGCCGGGGCCGGATACCCCGACCGTTCATCAGTACGAGCCCGACGCCGACCAGCACGAGGAAGCTGCCGGCGATCATCGCGGCGGCCAGATGTCCGCCCGGCGTGACGGCGTAATTCTCGGCGGTCAGCCGCAGATACCCGAGGTCCCACAGAGTGTGATAGCTCGCCATGGCGACGAGCGCAGCAGCCCGCGCCCCATCGATGACCGGCAGACGATTCCCCCGGCCTTCGATCGGAGGGGCGGGCGGGCGAACGGCGAGGGTTGGGTCGGCGGACATGGCAAGGAACCCAAATCATGACGGCCCGGCACCTGCAAAGGGCTTACTGCTCGGCTTAAGAATGGCGTCGGGGAGAAAGCCGACCTCTCGGAAACGTGATGCCAGCCGAGACTGGTTCATGGACAGTCGGGTGGCGCCGCTCGATCCGGCGTTCCGCGGGCGCTGAGGTGCGTTTGCGTACGCCGTCTGCGACAGATCGACTGTTGCCGCCGCGCATACACCTGCCGAGATTGCAACTCGGCATAGCTCGCTTGCCGTTGAAACGGGCTTCCCGCGTGTCAGGACTTCGTTAATCTTGCCGGGAACCGGCGCGGCGTGATTCAGGGTAGGTTTTTCGGCCATGTCTGACGAACGCGGATCCGGGCCGGAAACCCCTGATCATGGAACGAGTGCTCGCAGCGCCGAAATGGGCCTGCGTGAGGACGAGGCTCTAGAGCTCATCGAGGTCGCCGGACACATCAAGTGGTTCGACGTCGCGAAAGGATTCGGATTCATCGTGCCGGATGACGGCACCCCGGATATCCTGCTTCACGTCACTTGCCTGCGGCGGGACGGTTTTCAGGCGGCGAGCGAGGGCGCGCGCATCGTCGTGGAGGCGGTGGAGCGGCCCCGGGGCTGGCAGGCCTTTCGGGTGATTTCCCTCGATCAGGCGACGGCGGTCCATCCCTCGGAGATGCCGCTGCCGCGGACGCACGTGACCGTAACGCCGACCAGCGGGCTGGAGACCGCCGTGGTGAAGTGGTTCAACCGCCTTCGGGGCTTCGGCTTTCTGACCCGGGGCGACGGCACGCCCGACATCTTCGTCCACATGGAGACATTGCGCCGGTACGGGATCGCCGAACTGAAGCCGGGCGAGGCCGTGCTGGTCCGATACGGAGACGGCTCGAAGGGCGTCATGGCTGCGGAGGTCCGGCTGGTCGACGGGACCCTTCCGGCGTCGCACTAGCGCGGTGACCGGCTCGCAGTCTCTGTTCTGACGCGCTCTCCTACGCTGAACCGGTGTCCGATGCGGCGAAGAACGCTCGCGCGAGACTCCGCCTTCACCCGTTGCGCGAGCGCGGATTCCCTCGGCTGCATTCCTGGCCTATGTGAGCGCCGAGCCGCAGATCCCCCACGCATCGCTCCACGAGAGGCTTCAGCCTGTGAGAATCCCGTCCCACCTCGCGGCGGCCGCAGCCATAATCGGCCTCGGTCTGATCGCCGTCATGCCGGTCCCGGTGGTCCGCGCGCAGGCGCCGGCCCAGGCTGCGACGGCGAAGACGGAGCCGCTCACGATTACCACGAAGGCGGGGCCGAAGCGGTTCGCCGTCGAGGTGATGCGCGACGATGCCGGGCGGTCGCGCGGCCTGATGTTCCGTCGGCACATGGCGGCCGATCATGGAATGCTGTTCGACTTCGAGCGGGACGAGCCGGTCACGATGTGGATGAAGAACACCTATCTTCCGCTCGATATAGTCTTCATCCGGCCGGACGGCACGATCAGCCACATCGCGGCCGACACGGAGCCGCTGTCCACCGCCATCATCCCTTCTGGCGGCCCGGTGGTCGCCGTGCTGGAACTCAATGCTGGTACGGCGGCCAAGCTCGGAATTCGGCCCGGAGACCGCGTCGAGCACGCCCTATTCCGAATACGCTGACAGTCCGGGCGCAGCGCGAACGCACCGGGAACAAATGTCTTGACCAACGCGGGGATCCGCGCCAATGTTCCAGCATTGTTCCGATGCTTCGGAACGCCGGGACGGCGCGGAGAACCCGATGAGCGACGTGGCCGAGGCCGAGCTGTTCGGCAACGATGATTGGTCCGTACAGGCGGACGGGATCGAGCACCGGGACACCGGATACTTCATCGCGCGCGACGCGCTCGCGACCCGGCGCGCCGAGGGACTCTGGGACTGGCCGCTCCAGATGGCCGAGAAGCGCTGGTGCCGACCCAGCCTGTTCCGCGAGGCATTTCTCGCTGCCCTCGACCGCTTCGGTATCGCCCGCGACGCTGAGCTGATCCGCTCCTTTGCCCTTGGCTATGGGATCCGTGCGGTCGTCTCGCCGGCCGCGGAGACCTTCGTGACCCTGGCCGACATGCTGCAGCCGCGCGAAGCACCGGCAACGCGCCGGGTCGCGTCCAGGCCTGCGATCCGCGCGCTCAGTGCCGCGAGCGCGTGATGCTCCGGGCAGCCTCAATCCGGACGATTGACGCACTCCTCGGACAAGAGGACGCGTAAGCCTCCATCGACGAGACGATCGCTGCCAAACGCGTTACCTCTTCCCGGAGCGATCAGGGAGAGACCAGCATGGCGGAGCAGGACACGGCCGGCAGCATCGAAGGGCTTGAGGGGCTGATCACGTCGCCTCTGTCTCGGCGCGGCTTCGTCATGACCAGCCTGATGAGCGGTCTGACGCTCGCAACCACCCGGGTCGAGGCACAGGTCATTCACACCGACGCGGCCGGCATCGAGGCGGGCGAGGTGAAGATTCCGGCTGCCGACGGGCCCATGCCGGCCTATCGCGCAGTTCCGGACGGGCCCGGCCCGTTCCCGATCGTGCTGGTGATCGAAGAGATTTTCGGCGTTCACGACTACATCAAGGATATCTGCCGCCGCTTGGCCAAGGCCGGTTACTGTGCGGTCGCGCCCGAGCTGTATGCCCGGCAGGGCGACCTTTCGACGATGACGGATCCCAAGATCATTATCCGTGACGTCATCTCCAAGACGCCGGATGCGCAGTGGATCGGCGATCTCGACGCCGCGGCGGCCTGGGCCGCTTCGGCTGCCAAGGGCGATCCGCAGCGTCTCGGGGTCATGGGATGGTGCCGGGGCGGACGGGACGTATGGCTCTACGCGGCGCACCGGCGCGACCTGAAGGCTGCCGTGGCCTGGTACGGCCCCGTCGGCGGTGAGCGGACGGATATCCAGCCGCGCACGGCCGGCGATGTCGCCGCGGAGCTCCACGCGCCATTGCTCGGGCTCTATGGTGGCGCCGACACGGGCATCCCCGTCGCCTTGATCGAGGAGGCGCGCGATCGGGCAAAAGCTGCCGGAAAGACCGTCGAGCTGGTCGTTTATCCCGACGCGCCGCACGGCTTCCACGCGGATTACCGTCCGAGCTACCGCCGGGAGGCCGCAGAGGATGGATGGGCGCGGGCGCTGGCTTTCTTGAAGGCGCATGGCGTCGGCTGACACCGGTACCTGGAGCCCGGAAGCCGAATCCGCGGTCGTATCCGGGCGTTCCTGGAATGCTGTGTTACTCAGGACACAAAAACAACTTCTCTATTGTGCAAGGATCACAGGAGGCTCGGTGCCTGCGCGGCGCCGGTCCATCGTCGCGATAAAACGTTGAACCGATTGCGTCGGCCGCCGTTCAGCCCCTCTAGAGTGTCCTGGCCTATGAACGACTCGGTACAGACAGGCCGGAAGCCCGTGATCCTCGTCGTGGAGGACCAGCCCGACGAGCGATTCCTCGCGGCTACGCTGCTGGAGGATACCGGGTTCACCGTCATCGAGGCTGAAACCGCCGACCGCGCGCTTGCCATTCTGAACGATCGCGGGGACGAGGTCAGCGTCGTTTTCTCGGATGTCCGCACGCCCGGTCCGATCGGGGGTTTCGAGCTGGCGCGGATCATCGGCGTGACCTGGCCGCGGGTGCGCGTTCTCCTGACATCCGGAGATGCGGGCGATCAGCCCAGTGACCTGAGAGTTTCCGCCACCTTCATCCCGAAGCCCTGGCGCGCCGAGGACATCCTGGCCTGGGTCGAGCAGGCGGCGGGTCGTCCTTCCGGCGGCACCGGTCCGGCGATTATTGGTCCGGGTGGTAAAATTATCAGTCCCGGCCTGGAAACTTGAAGCAGGGTCATCGTTGTACGCCACACCCGGACCCGGCGCCGGGATTCTCCACACGACTAGGGATCATAGGCGTCGCCATGAAGATCGTTGCTGCCAATCACGCCGATTCCCTCAGTCGCACCGGCGGGTGGGCGTCTGACGAAGCTGTAGAAACAGTTGTTCTGGATTCGGTCCGGGACGAGTTGCGCAGCGTCTATGGCGAGGCGGATACTGCAGTGCCGCTCTCATTGGCGGCTTTGGCCCGTCAACTCGACTCTGCGCATTTGGGCAGCGGCGATTGCGTTGCGTGAGCACCGGAAGACGCCGAACTAACGATCGATGCATGGCGCACCGGACGATCCTGGCCTGATATGGCCGGTTTTGCATAAGTGCTCTTTAGAGCCAACCGGTGATATTGATCGTCGGGACCCGCCATAGCTTCGTGAAAACTCCAGTTTCAGACGGCCTCCCATCAGGTCCAAACGTAATTTCATCGCGTTCGGGGGATTCTCTCGGCCTAATCTCGTCGACGATGCACAACGTCCGGTGCACAGCAGCGGCTGGCTGAACCGCATCGGGTCGCCAAGACGAAAGAATCTGCTATTCAGCGGCCCCAATCCTGCGAGCGCAGGCGTTTCTCAATCGAGCCCTTCATGCGTCCTACCGCTCTTCGCGGGTCGCTCGCCGCGGTCGCGATCATGATCCTGGCCGGCTCCACGGCGGTCGAGGCAGCCACGCCGCCACCCCAGCCCGCCGAAGGGCCGGGCGGCTTCGGTGACCGAAAGGTCAACGTGGTGAAGCGACTCCTCGGACGCGGCACTGCGAGCAGCTACGCCTTCTTCGCCGCCGGGGCTGCGCCCGAGGCCGGGCGACCCGTCGCGATATTCTTGCATGGATGGGGGATCGTGAATCCGCAGAGCTACGGCGGCTGGATCGATCATTTGGTCCGCCAGGGCTGGCTCGTGGTCCTGCCGCGCTTTCAGGAGGTGAACCGGACGCGGCCCGCCGATGCGCCGATGATCGCCGAGACGCTTCTCAAGAGCGCGCTGACGGACCTCGGCTCTGACGCCGAGGCCAAGCCCGATCTCTCTCGCGTCGCGATGGTCGGTCATCTGGCCGGTGCGCCTCTGGCCATGGATCTCGCTGCCGATGCCAAGGCGCGAGGGCTGCCCGTGCCGAAACTAATCTTCGCCATGACACCCGGCGGCATTGCCAGCGGACCGAAATCGCGGGGCATTACGCTCGGCGATCTGTCGACGGTCGACCCGGCGACGATGATCGTCGCCATGGTGGGCGACAAGGATACCCGGGCCGCCGACATGGCCGCCAAACGCCTATTGCGTGAGGCGAGCGCGGTGCCCCTGGGCCGCAAGCTGTTCGTGCGGGTCCTTTCGGACGATCACGGCTTCCCGGCGCTCACCGCGACCCTGGCGTCGCCGGCCGGCGTGGATACGGTCTACGACGGTGGCGCCATCAAGCCGGCGGCTGAGCCCAAAGATGCACCGAAGGACGGGGCGAAGCCGGCGCCCTTCCGGTGGTCCCCCGATATGGCCCTTACGGGCGAGCAGCAGACGCTCGTCGCACAAGTCAACCTCGCCCGGGTGGATGCGATCGATTACCTGGGCTTCTGGAAGACCTTCGATCTTGCGGCCGCAGCGGCCTTCTCGGGCTCGGATGCCACCGCGCTGAAGACGAACCCGCGCCTGGCCGATATGGAGCGCTGGAGCGACGGTTGGCCGGTGAAGCGGCTCTTCGTCGAAACGCCGCGCGCGGCTCCGGCGGCTCAGGCCAAACCGCCCGCGCAAGCCAAGCCGGCCGCTGCCGCTCCCCGCGGGCGCTGACCGGTTCTCACGACAGCTTGGCCTTGGCGCATCGCTTGCTAGGTTGGTCCCGTTCGGAACGGGAGCGCATCGATGCCCGAGTTCGTCGCCAGCCTGCTCGCCGCAGCAGCCTTTTGCCTGACCTTGCTCGCCTTGAACGCACTCACGCGCCTGCTGATCCAGGCCCATCTCGGCTCACCCGATCTCGGCGAGACCGGTTTCCTGCAGGTTGGTGGCGCCCTGGTAGCCGCCCGCGTCGCCTATCGGCGGGGTCCGGGGCGCCAATCGCTCTGAGAGGCCTCAGGTCAAGGGATCGTCACCGCAGGAACGTCCCGAACGCGCGTGGGCCGTTACCGGTCGGGATGGTTGCCGTCACCTTGAGCGTCGCGGCATCAAGGATGCTCAACGTGTTGTCGCCCCAGTTGGCCACGTAGAGACGGCCCTCCGAATCCGCCTCGATCCCCTCGGGGTGATCGCCCACGTCGATATCGGTGATCGGCTTGAGCGTCGTGAGGTCGAAGACGGTGACGCTGCCGGCATACTGGTCTGTGACGAAGCCGCGCCCGCGACTGAGCGCGATCACGTAGGGGCGTCGGCCAGTGGCGATCCGGCCGATCTCGCGGCCCGCAGCAACGTCGATCACCGAGACGTCGTCACTCGTGACATTCGCCGTGTAGGCGCGGCCCGAAGCGGCGTCGAGGGTGATGCCGAACGGATGCTGGCCCACCGGGATGGTCTTGATCTCGCGACGGGCCGACGCGTCCACCACCGAAACGGTATCGGCCTCGCGGTTGGCTACGTAGAGCGTCCGCCCGTCCGGGCTTATGGCGATCCCCGAGGGGGAGGCCCCGACCGCGATCTCGCCATCCGGAATCAGGGTGCCGTCGTGCTCGGTCAGCACGAACAGGCGGCGCCCGTACCAATCGGCCACGTAGACCCGGCCGCCTTGCGGATCAGCCGCGATGCCAAGCGGGCCGCCGGGCAAAGGCACCTCGGCGAGAAGCTGGCCGGCATCGAGATCGATCACGGCGATGCCGTGCCCCTCCGGGCGGGTCACGTAGGCACGCCGGTGATCGGCCGACAGAGCGATCCCGGCCGGGGCCCCATCGACCGGTATCCGGCGCACCACCTTGCCGGCAGCGAGGTCCACCACCTCGACCGCACCGCCGAGCTGCGCGGTGATGATGGCCTCCCGCGCCGGCTCGGCGCGGGCGATGCTGGCCGTGAGGGCGAGGGCGACGGCGAGCGCCGCCCGGCCCGAGCTCACAAGCCCTTCTCGACCTTGGCCTTCAGGTTGGCGAGGCTCGCCTTGATCCAGTCGCCGACGCCTTTCTCGGAGGCCTCGTCGTTGAGATCGGGCGGGGGATCGTTGTTCATGTAGCCGCGATAGAAGGCGGCCTTCCACTCGACCTTCGACTTGGCGTCGCCGGCAGGCTCAACCGTGATTGTGGCCGAATAGTCGTTGGCCGGCAGATCCTTCACGTCAACCTTGTCGATGTAGTACGAGAACAGTTTGTCCTCGGGCTTGTACTTGTTGCTGGTCTCGGAGATCTGGTCGCCGTTCTTGAGTGTCAGCACCCGCTTGAACTTGCCGGCCGGATCGCCGGTCAGCTCGGTCTTGGTGACGTTCTGCATCCAATCGGCGTTCTTCACGTCGCCGATCACCGCCCAAACCTTGTCGGCCGGAGCGTTGATCTCGATCGACTCGTTGATCTTGCGACGGGTCGGGCCATGGGCCTGCGCGGTCGCGGCGACCAGCGCCGCGGTGGCCGCCAAGGCCAGGGTTATTTTTTTCATCTCGTCCTTCTCCTCCCGCGATCAGCGGTCGTCGCGACCGAGGATCCGCGCCGCGGGGCCGATGGCCGCCGCGACCTTGTCCTCAATCCAACCCCAGGCCTCGCGTTCGCGGGGTCCAGCGGTCTTTCCCACGGCGATGGCGAGGTAGGCCATCTCCGTCAAGACTTTCTCGGGTTCCAGCATGTGGAGCCGGGTGGAAAGAATAGCGGCTTCCACCACCGCCGCCTGCGCGCGGTTATAGCCGATGAACGGCGCCTGCGCGGCACTGTGAACCATGCGGCCGCGGAAGCGCGGCCGGGTTTCGTGATCCTCGACGACTGCGACCTCGAACTCGGCGTGGCCAAAGCTGTCGGCGAGACGCTGGCCCGCGATGACCGCGCAGGGAACGGTCGGCCAGTCGCGCCGCCCCGTGACAGCCCCGGCGATCACCCGGATATCGCGGGGACTCGAAGCCGCGAAGCAGGGATTTGCTTCCAGGTTGACGATAGTCGGCGAGGGCCGGAACGGCGCCAGCACGTAGCCGTCATCCCCGCCGATCAGCCCGAACGGCACGAGGTGCAGTTCGCCCGCGGGGGAGACCGTGGTGACGATGGTTTCCAGGATCAGCGGCATCGGCTTACGCCTGATCGGCCGACACGAGCCGGCCGCAGACCAGCTTGGTTTTCGGCGCCTGCGGACGTTCCGGCGCCGCCTCGGCGCGGGCCGCCGTTTCCGGAATCGTCTCAGGCGGCTCCGCGTCGGCCTCGGGTTTCACGAGCCGCGCGTCCCGGGTGCCGGGGGGTGGCGCGTCGGGGCCGGAATGGCGGGTGTGGCCGGCCTTCTTAAAGGCGGTGGCGTCCTCGACCTCGGCATCGGCGGCGCAGCCCCAACCCAGCGGCTCGTCCTGCACGTAGCGCTTGCCGAGCCGCCACGCGGTCTCGGCCTTGGCCAACTCAGCCCCGAGATAGAAGGCGTGGGCGCCGTCGCTCGCCACGTTCAGGTCCGGGAAGAAGGCCATCGCGTCGGTGCCGACCCTGTGGATGTCGCGGTTGTAGACGTGAATGCCGTCCTCCGCGACGGCGATCCGGTAGTTCGGATCGCGGACCTCCGCGGCGGCCTGGACGATATCCGCGGACGTCTGGACGAAGGGCCGTTTGTCGTGAAGCGCCAGCAGCGCCCGGCCGTAGCCTTTGGGCAGCGCCGAATCGGCCTTGGCGGCGAACATCACCCGCCGGGCCGCGTCGTGCTCCTCGACGGTGCGGCGGGTGTGATTGGAGACCTGCACGATCAGCACGTTCTGGATCGTCAGCTCCGAGCACATGCCGACGAGGAGGGCGGTGACACCCAGCGAATCCGCCTCGGTGAGTTCGGTAAGATTGCCGGTGCCCATCATCATGGCGATGTCGGGCCAGCGGGCACGGGTGTCGCGATAGCGGCTGATCGAATCCACGAAGCCGTGATGGATCGGCTCCAGGATCGGATCGGCCAGGAAGGGCCGGCCGGCCTTGAGCATCCTCTCGATCGCCCGGTCGAGGGAGGGCAGGTCGTCGGGGCGCTTCGGCACCAGCACGGGCACCGCATCGCATTCAAAGGCGAGGTCGAGGGTGTCCTCGTTGAGGCTCAGCAGAAAGTCGGCCCCGGCCTGGGCGCCCCGGGCGAGTTCCTCGCGGGAGAAGGAATCGACGCTGACCTTGAGTCCGGCCTCCTTCATCGCGCGCACGGCGTCTTCGAGATGGGGAAACGGCGTGTCGGGCAGGCCGCCAAGATCGATCACGTCCGCGCCCCTCCGGGCCAGATCCTGACCCTTGGCCAGGATTTCTTCGACGCTCATCTTCGAGGCGTCGACGATTTCGGAGAAGATCCGAAGGTCGTGACGGGAGAGATCGATTTTCCGGGCCGAGAGCCCGAGCCAGGCCGGCAGATCGACCACCTCGTCGGGCCCCCGCTCCACCGGCATGCCGAAATGAGCGGCCAAGTGCTCCAGGTTGGCCCGGCAGCGGCCCGGCAGGATCACCCGGGTCGCGCCTTCGGGCAGCTCGATCCTGCGGCGGATGATCTCCTCGGTCATCAGGGCCGCGACCTTCACGCCGGCATCCGCGATGCTCCAGCGAAACTTTTCGGGGAGGCCAGCCGCGACCTTTTCCAGCCGCGCCCGGGCGAGGCGGCCGGTGATGAAGACGATGTGTTCGGGCGCGCTCACGCGGCATCCCTCAATGCGACGGCGACCCGTCGGTTCGGTCCCCAGATCTCGATCGGTCCGCCGTAGCGGGCCGCGAAGGCCGGGAAGGCCGCGTCCACGAGGCCGCCGGACGCGAGGGCGTCGGTGTCCCGCCCCGACGGCGCATCGACGGATTTGACCAGCACGCAGCGTCGGGCGGCGATCCGCCCGGCAAGCCAGAGGGCGAGACTGTCGGAGGTCACGTCCCAGGTCTCCGGGATATCGGGATGCCCGGCGCGCAGCAGGCGCGGGTTCCAGACGCGCGCCGTCGCCGTCGCAGTCTCGGCCCAGGGCTCCAAAGTGTGGACGAGGCGCGGCTCGATCCCGCGAAAGATCCCGGCTGCGTCGCTCATGGCATCCAGTGCCCGGCGATGCGCTTCGGCGTCGCTGAAGCCCTCCCGCGCCTGTGCGGCCCGCACGAGGCCCGCGAAGGTGCCCCCGCCCGGAACGACGATGCAGCGTCCGCACGCGCCATCCGCAATCTCGGTCAGCAGCGCGCGCCGGCGGTGCGGATCCGCCTCCAGGCTGCCGCCGATCTTGACGACCGAAATCACGCGGCATCCCGCTGGTTGGGGCGAAGCACCCGCAGCGCCTCGGCGATTCGCAGTGGATCGATCCCAGAGCAACGGTCGAAGTCGCGGCACAGACCACCGCGGAAGCCAAGATAATCCGGCCCGTGTTCGGCCAGGGGCGGAATGTCGATGACGCGCAGCGAACCCGCGAGGCCACTCATCAAGCCGTGGGCGCGGCAGGCCTGCGTGAAGGCCGCGAGGTCGCCGGGCGGAGCGAGATCGGGCAGCCGCGCCCCATGCTTGCCGGCGGTGTCGATCATGGCGCCCGTGAAACCCGCCCGCGCCAGATGCGGGATCAGGTCGGCCGCGGGACCGTCCTCGGCGAACAACACGGCGATCAGATGGTTCGGTGCCGCAGCGGCCAAGGCTGCGAATGCGGAGGGTTCGCGCCGGCGGTCAGAATCGAGCCCGGTTTTCACCCAATCGACGCCGGTGGCCGCCATGGCGGCGATCGCCGCGGGCTCCGGATCGGCCACCGCGCTCGTCACCGCCCCGCCGGCCACTCGGCCCACGATCTCGCGGACCTGGGTCGGATCCAGGGCGCCGAGGGCTCCCCGATCAGGATTCTTGGCGTCGATCAGGTCGGCGCCGGCGAGCCGTGCGACCTCGGCCTCGGCCGGATCGCGGACACTGACGAGCAGTCGGGGCAGGGGGCTGAGCTGGACGTTGGACGCAGGCACGGTTGACTCGAGGAGAGTGTGAAAGGCCTCAGGATTTTCCGGGCAGCGGCTCGGCAAGCAGGCGGTTCTTCACCAGCCAGCGCATCGCGTGGGCCCAGGTATCGTCGGTGTCGGCCCGGATCGTGACCAGCCCGCCGCGCACCACCTTGCCGGTCTCGGCTTCGGCGATGGTGACGTTCAGGTTGAAGATCTGACCCGACCCCTTCTCCACATAACCCGTCGCGACGAGGTCCGCACCCAGGCTCTTGCCGATATCCGCCGCGCACCCGTTGCACTTGTACAGCGGCCCTTCCTTGGCCACGGTGTCGGCCTTCGGTGCCGTGTCGACGATCTCCAGCCCCGCCTGATCGTGCAGCGCCTTGCGCAACTCGTCCGTGACGAGCGCCAGCTTCCTGGTGTCGGCGGGACGCGCCCGGGCCCCGTAGGTGGCGCCTGGCTCGAACAGCTCCACCGGGAACACGGCAGCCTTCTCGGCGGCCAGCGCAGCGGCAGGCAGGACGGCGCCGACGGCGAGGAGACTGCAGACCGTGGTCGCTTGGAGGGACAGGTGACGCATGGACGGGGCGTTCCTCTCGACAATCCGGCCGCTTCGGACGGCCTCTCTCGGAGCATAGGTCGGGCGACGGGACACTTTGGCAATGTACTTCCCCGTCTGCCTGATCCACGAGGGGCTTACGCACTGCCGGTCATCCGGTCGTCGGGAACGTGAACGGCGCAACGGCGAGCCGCGATTGAGCGGTGGGGATGGAAACTGATAGAGGCCGTGCCTATGCACAATCCTGCAGCCGAAAGACGCATCGGTCGGGCGGCACGGCGGCGCTGGCTCCGGGCCGGCCTCACCCTGCTGGCGATGATGCCGTTCGCGGCCCGGGCGCAGCAGCCTGCGACGGAGTCCATCGACACCCATATCGGTCTGATCTACCGGCCTCAGCCCGCCCCGTCCTCCTACGACGCGGAGGCCGCGCCCGAGGACGAGGGGCTCGCCGGCGCCAAGATGGGTATCGCGGACAACAACACGACCGGCCGCTTCACCAAGCAGACCTACGTCCTCGACGATGTGGCGTTGACGGACGACAAGCCGGATCCGGTCGCCGCCGCCAAGGACCTCGTCGGGAAGGGCATCCGCTACCTCGTCCTGGCGCTGCCGGCCGACGCGGTGTTGGCGGTGTCCGACGCGGTGAAGGACACGGGCGCCGTGGTGCTCAACGCCGGCGCCGCCGACGACCGGCTGCGCGGCGCCGATTGCCGGGCCAACGTGTTTCACATCCTCCCGTCTAGGGCGATGTTCACCGATGCCCTGGCGCAATACCTCACGGTCATGCGCTGGCGGAAGGTTTTTCTGATCGTCGGCCCGACCGACGCCGACAAGGCCTACGCGGACGCCGTTCGCAACTCGGCACGAAAATTCGCCCTCAAGATCACGGCGGAAAAACCTTGGACTTTTGGCCCTCTGGCCAAGGCACGGGGCGATACCCCGACCCGTGCGGAGGCGATGGTGTTCACCCGGGGCCTCGACTACGACATGGCGATCGTGGCCGACGAAGAGGGCGATTGGGGCGACTACGTCTCCTATCGGACGGTGGACCCGCGGCCGGTCGGCGGCACGCAGGCCCTGACTCCGACCACATGGTCCCCGGTCCTCGAAACCTGGGGCGCCGCGCAGGCGCAGAATCGGTTCCGCAGGCTCGCCGGGCGGCTGATGCGGCCGCTCGACTATCAGGTCTGGGCCGCGGTGCGGACGGTGGGCGAGGCCGTGACCGCCAAAAAGACGAACGATCCGGCGGTGATCGCGCCGTACCTCGCGGAGCCCGCGTTCACCCTGCCCGCCTACAAGGGCGTGCCGCTGAGCTTCCGCCCCTGGGACCATCAGCTGCGGCAGGCGATCATCGTGGTGCAGCCGAAAGCGCTGGTCTCGGTGGCGCCCGAGCAGGGTTTCCTGCACCAGCGAACGCCGCTTGATACGCTGGGCGTGGATCTTCCAGAGACCACCTGCAAGTTCAAGTGACCGAGCGCCTGCGGCGTTGACGAGCGCCCCGGACCCTCGCAACGCGCGGATATCGCACTACTATTGGCCCGCGAGAATGTCCCAGGGTCGAGCGACCGAACGGGACTCCGGGACGACACAAGGGAAGGGAATGGCATGAGCCGCCGCATCGAGGCAGGACTGAGCGTTGTCGCCCTCGGTACATGGTTCGCCCTATGCGGGCCGGCCGCCGCCTTCACCGCGTATGTCACCAACGAGAAGGGCAACTCGGTTAGCGTCATCGACGCCAACACCATGGCAGTGACCGCCACGTGGAAGGTCGGCCGGCGCCCCCGCGGCGTGACCGTGTCCAAGGATGGCAAGGAGCTGTTCGTCTGCGCGAGCGACGATGACCGGATCGACGTGCTCGACACCAGCACCGGCAAGGTGGTCCGCTCGCTCCGCTCTGGGCCTGATCCGGAGCAGTTCATCCTCGATGCCTCGGGCAACCCGCTCTATGTCGCCAACGAGGACGACAGCCAGGTCACGATCATCGATATCGAGAAGAACAAGGTGCTGGCCGAGGTGCCGGTCGGCGTCGAGCCGGAGGGGATGGGCCTGTCGCCGGACGGGAAGATCCTGGTCAACACCTCCGAGACGACCAACATGGCCCACTTCATCGACACGAAGACCTTCCAGGTCATCGACAACGTGCTGGTGGATGCGCGGCCGCGCTTCGCCGAGTTCACGGCCGACGGGAAGTTCCTGTGGGTCTCGGCCGAGGTCGGCGGCACGGTCAGCGTGATCGACGTAGCCCAGCGCCGGGTGATCAAGAAAATCACCTTCAAGATCCCGAGCGTGAATGACGAGGCGATCCAGCCCGTCGGCATCCGGATCACCAAGGACGGCACCAAGGCCTTCGTGGCGCTCGGACCCGCCAACCGGGTCGCGGTGATCGACGCCAAGACCTACACGGTCGAGAAGTATCTGCCCGTGGGCCAGCGCGTCTGGCAGCTCGCCTTCACGCCGGACCAGAAGCAGCTATTCACCACGAACGGCACCTCAAACGATGTCTCGGTGATCGACGTGGCCTCCGAGAAGGTGGTCAAAAGCATCCCGGTCGGCCTGCTGCCGTGGGGCGTGGCGATCTCGCCGAACTGATCCGGGACCACAGCAATCGAGACCGCTCGACCGGCTCGAGCGCTCTCCGCGGAAGTGGACATCGGTTCGGCGCAGGAGACCGCGTCATGACAAGGGCTTAGAGCGGCGCACCTTTGCAAGGCAAACGGGCACGGCTCTAAAAGAGGGTGGAAGCGACACGATGCGGATGTTTCGATTGGCGGCTCTCGCCGGCGCCGGGCTGCTCGCGGCCGGTCCGGCCCTGGCGCTGGATCTGACCAAGAAGCGGGAGAACCTGCCCGATCTCGTCCTCGGCGACGATCAAGGCAATGACTTCGTCGTCGAGAACAAGGACATCACCCTCGAATCGGGCAAGGCCTACCGGCTGCGGATCGTCGCCAAGGGGCATCAGGAATACAAGTTCTATGCGCCCGAATTCTTCCGGTTCATTTGGTTCAACCAGATCGTGATCGAGCATAAGGAGATCCACGGCGGTGGCCCGCCCGACCACTTGGAATTCGACGATCCGGGTGAGATCGCCATCGAGTTCGTGGCGATCAAGCCGGGCACTTACACCTGGGCGGCGCACGGTCTCGAGTCGAAGGGCATGACCGGCACGTTGACGGTGAAGTGATGCGTGCGATCCTGCTTGCCTCGACCCTGATCCTCGCCGGGCCCGCGTTCGCCGCCGACGATGCCGCGGCCTGCGCCGAAGGCATCACGATGATCCGCGACGCCCTGGCACTGAACCCGCCCGAAGCCGCATTGCCCAAGCTCCGCAAGGCGCTGCGCGTCGCCGAGCGGGAGCAGAAGGAGGGCGAATTTGACGAGTGCCTCGACGCCGTCGCCGACTCCCGGAAGGTGCTCGGCCGATGAGTACTGAGGCGGCCCTTCGGGTCGAGCAGGTCGGCCACCGCTTCGGCACCCGGGCGGCCCTGGACGACGTATCGCTCGACGTGGGGCACGGGCGCTTCGCGGCCCTGCTCGGGCCGAACGGCGCGGGCAAGACCACGCTGTTCTCGGTGATCACCCGCCTCTACAACAATCAGACCGGGCGGGTCTCGATCTTCGGCCACGCGCTCGACCGGGAACCCTCCCGGGCGCTCGCGCGACTCGGCGTGGTGTTCCAGGCGCGCACCCTCGATACCGATCTGACCGTCGAACAGAACCTCCTCTACCATGCGAGCCTGCACGGCATCGCCCGCAGCGCCGGGAAGGAGCGGGTCGGCGTGCTCCTCGATCGGGTCGGGCTCGCCGACCGGCGGCACGACAAGGTTCGGACACTCTCGGGCGGGCAGTCGCGCCGCATCGAGATCGCCCGCTCGCTGATCCACCGGCCGGACCTGTTGCTGCTCGACGAGCCGACAGTCGGCCTCGATCTCGAATCGCGTGCCGACATCGTCGCGATCGTGCGGGCTCTGGTGCGCGAGGAGGGCCTCTCGGTTCTTTGGGCGACCCATATCTTCGAGGAGATCTCGCCCGAGGACGACGCGATCGTTCTCCATCGCGGCCGGATCGTCGCCCGGGGCCGGGCCGGCGATATCGGCGCCCCCGGGGAAGGACTCGCCGACGCGTTCCGCCGCATCGTGGCGGAGCCTGGGAGGGTGGCGGCGTGAGGATGCAGATGGGCGACGTGCCGCAGGATCGAGGACGGCATTCATGACGGCGCCGACGCACGTCTCAACGCCGGTCGCGCCGGCGACCGCCCGCGCCGTGCCGGCCCGGATCGGCCGCCTCGATTCGATCGGCTACCTGATTTGCCTCGGCGGCATCGTCCGCCGGGAACTGCTGCGCTTCTTCAATCAGAAGGAACGGTTCTTCTCGGCGCTGGTCCGGCCGCTCGTGTGGCTGTTCATCTTCGCGGCGGGCTTCCGCAATACGCTCGGCGTCTCGATCGAGCCGCCCTACCAGACCTACGTGCTCTACGAGGTCTACGTGGTGCCGGGCCTCGCTGTGATGATCCAGCTGTTCAACGGCATGCAATCGTCGCTCTCGATGGTCTACGACCGCGAGGTCGGCTCCATGAAGGTGCTGCTGACCTCGCCCTATCCGCGCTGGCTGCTGCTGCTCGCCAAGCTGATCGCTGGCGTCGCCGTCTCGGTCGTGCAGGCCTATGCGTTCCTGGCGGTGGCCTATTTCTGGGAGACCGACATCCCGCCGCTCGGCTACCTGACAGCGCTTCCAGCCTTCCTGGCCTCGGGGCTGATGCTCGGGGCGATCGGCCTATTCCTGTCCTCGCTGGTGCGCCAGCTCGAGAACTTCGCCAGCGTGATGAACTTCGTGATCTTCCCGATGTTTTTCGCCTCCTCGGCCCTCTACCCCCTGTGGCGGATCCGGGAATCCTCCGAGACCCTCTACTGGATCTGCGAGCTGAACCCGTTCAGCCACGCGGTCCAGCTCGTTCGTTTCGCTCTCTACGTCCAGTTCGAACCTGTCGCCTGCGCCGTCGTTGTGGGCGTGACGCTCGCGTTTTTCGGCATGGCGGTGGTCGCCTACGACCCCGGCCGCGGCATCATGGCCCGGCGCGGCGGCCCGGCTGGCGAGACCCCCTGATGGAGCCCGTTTCGATGAACCGTATCGCCTGCCGTCTTCTGGGCACCGCCCTCGGGCTGTCCCTCTTTACCGGATCGGCGCTGGCCCAGCCCAAGACCGATCCGGATTGGCCCTGTGTCCAGCGCAAGGTTTCCTCGCTCAGCCCCGGCCAGTTCTGGACCGGGCCTGATATCGCGGCGGCCGGCGATTGGGGAAGCGACAACAACGCCGCCGTGCTAGCGCAGAAGATCGCCTCGCGCCGCACCGAGCTGTCGCAGGTCGGTCCGCTTCTGGATGACTTCGCCAACACGTTCGGCGCCGACAAGGATGCCAAGGACAAGGCCCTGACCCGGGTCTACGCGGGCGTCTTCGAGGTGCTCAACGGCGAGCGCGACAAGGTCGTGGGTGGGATCGCACGCTATGCCCAGGGCCAGCGCCGGATGGCCGAGCGGATTCGCGACGAGGCCGATAAGATCAGCCAGACCAAGGATGCGCCAAGCGCGACGGACGCCACCGAACTGCCTAAGGATCAATCGGATCTCGAGACGAAGTTCGCTTGGGACCGCCGCATCTTCCAGGAGCGCAGTCAGTCGCTCACCTACGTCTGCGAGGTGCCGCAGTTGCTTGAGCAGCGATTGGGTGAGATTGCCCGGATGATTCAGGCGAAGCTCTGACGGGTTGATCAGACGCTCGGTGGCTTTGCCGAATGATCCCGGCCAAGCTTGCCAAATTGTCCGTAAGTCGCTGAAAAACCACGAAAAAGTGTTGCGACACCGCCACGGGCCGGGGCGTTCCGCGATCCCGGCGCCAAAATGGATCCGAAAAGTGGTCGCGGACCATCAGGTCCGATTGTGAACGTCCGATCGACCCGCCATGAGTATTGCCAAGCCCGGGACAACCGGACGCTGGTCTCAAGGCAGGGGAAATGCAATGTCACGTCGGGCGCTTCGGAGCGGCTTGCTCGCGTCTGCTTCAGTATTGGCGCTATCGGTCGCCCCGGGTGCAGTACAGGCTCAGCAATCGGTAACCCTCGGCGAGATCAGCGTCGTCTCGACATCACCGGTCGGGGCGGGCGGCGGCAATTCGAGCGGCGCTCAGAACCTCGACACACTGGGCCAGATCGTGCCGACCGCGCCCGCCGGCCCGATCCGCCTGCGCGGCTCCGAGCAACCGCTCAACAAGATCCCCAGCACGGTTCAATCGGTAACGCCCCGCCAGATCGACGTCGACCGCGGCACCGACAACATCCTCGCCACCTTCGCCCGGGCGACGCCCGGCGTGAACCTCAATGACTCGCAGGGCAACGGCAACCGCGCTGACCTCAACTACCGCGGCTTCACCGCCTCCCCCGTACAGGGCGTGCCGCAGGGGCTCGCCGTCTACCAGAACGGCATCCGCATCAACGAGGCCTTCGGCGACGTCGTCAACTTCGACCTGATCCCGCCGCAGGCGATCCAGCGCATCGACGTGGTCACCGGCAACCCGGTCTTCGGCCTCAACGCCATCGGCGGCGCGGTCAACATCCAGATGAAGAACGGCTTCACCTGGCAGGGTACCGAGATCTCGGCCTGGGGCGGCTCGGACGCCCGAACGGCCGGTTACTTGCAATATGGCAAGGTGTCGGACAACTGGAGCTTCTACTTCACCGGCGACGGCTTGAACGACCGCGGTTGGCGCTACGAGAACCCGAGCACGATCGGGCGGCTCTACGCGGATCTGGGCTATCGCTCGCAGGATTCGGAGTTTCACCTGATCGGGCTCGCCGCCCGCAGCTTCTACGGCGCGGCGGCCGCGACCCCGGTGGACTTCACCCATGTCGATCCCCGGGCGATCTTCACCTACCCGCAGACGCAGACCACGCAGGTCGGCTCGCTCCAGCTCACCGGCCGGGTCGACATCTCGCCGACCTGGGACCTCGCCGGCAACGCGTATTACCGCCGCTTCAGCGAGCGCTACGTCGACGGCAACGACGGCAATTTCGAGCAATGCAGCTCGCGGTCGAGCTTCCGCGGCTCCCTGTGCTACGAGGATGACGGCTTCAGCCCCTCCGCCGGCCAGTCGCAGAACGCGTTCCGCAACCAGTTTCTGCTGCTGGGCCAGCAGAACCAGCGGATCCCGTACCGCGCGCGCATCCCCTACGGGACGATCGACACCACGCAGACGGAATCGCAGGGCTATGGCGGCTCGCTGCAGGCGGCCAATCGCGACCGGATCTTCGGCCTGCCGAACACCTTCGTCATCGGCGGCAGCGTCGACGCGGCCGACTACTCGTTCAAGTCGTCGAGCACCCTCGGGGTGATCAACCCGAATCTCTCGATCACGACCGACCCGAACAACCCGTATTACGGCACAATCCCGGGGCTCGGCACGCCTTACATCCGGACGGCCGGCGCACTCGGCATCGCACCCAGCTCGGTGCAGGGCTCGAACCTGTATCTCGGCCTCTACGCCACCGACACGCTCGACCTGACCGACCGGCTCTCGCTCACTGCCGGCTTCCGGCTCAACTACGCACATATCCGCTCGGTCGATCAAACCGGCTTCTCGCCGGATGTCACGGGCACGCATGAGTTCACCAAGGTCAACCCGCTGGCGGGCCTGACCTACCAGTTCGACCCGGCGCTCAATCTCTACGGCAGCTACTCGGAATCGAACCGGGCGCCGACACCGCTCGAACTCGCCTGCGCCAATCCCGATCGACCGTGCCTGTTGCCGAACTCGCTGGTGGCCGACCCGCCGCTCAAGCAGGTCACCGGCCAAACCTACGAAGTCGGCTTCCGCGGCGTGATTCCGAGCTTCCTCTCGGGCGGCGCCCTGACCTACAAGGCCGGTGTGTTCCGCACCGACCTGACCAACGACATCATCCAGGTCGCCGTCGCGGGCAACGCCGCGCGGGCCTACTTCGTGAACGTACCGTCGACCCGGCGGCAAGGCATCGAGGTCAGCGCCGAATACGTGGTGACCCCCGACCTGCTGGTTTACGCCAACTACGCACTGATCGACGCCACCTTCCAGTTCAACCAGACGCTGTCCTCGCCGAACAACCCGTTCTCCGATGACGGGGCGATCAACGTGCGCAAGGGCAACAAGGTGCCCCTGATCCCGGATCATCAGATCAAGGCCGGGTTCGAGTACAACATCACGCCGAACTGGCGCTTCGGCCTCAACGTCTCGGCCTTCTCGTCGTCCTATTTCCGCGGCGACGAGTCGAACCTCAACCGCAAGCTGCCGGCCTACTATGTGATGAATCTGACGACGAAGTATCAGGTCACCAAGAACCTGGAAATCTTCGGGTTGATCACCAACCTGACCAACAACCGCTACGCGACGTTCGGCACCTTCGCCGAGCCCGGAGCGATCGCCGGCAACCTGTCGATCAACGACCCGCGGACCACGACCCTGGCGCAGCCGCTCTCGGTCTATGCGGGTCTGACCTACCGGTTCGGTGCCGATCCTGTACCGATGGCGCCGGAGCCGATCATCCGCAAGTACTGACGCCACAGGCGACAGGGGCGGGCGCCTTCCGCGGCCTTTGGGCCGCGCGAGGCGCCCGTCTGCGTTCAGAGGTCGCCGTGCGGCCTCCTGTCTCGGGAACGGGCCAGTGCGCCCGGAGTCTCCTCGGTGAGTCGGCTGAGCTCCTGTCGGAGTTCGCGCGCCGAACGAACCGCAATGCCTGGAGACCTGTCTCGATGATGTTCCGTTTTGCCGTCGCAGCCCTCACCCTCGCCGCAGCTACGCCCGCCCTCGCGACACCCTGCGCCGACGAGGTCAGCACCCTGCAGCGGCGGCTCGACAGCGCCGGCGCGGCCATGGTGACGGGCAAGACGCCGCCCGGCGGCCTGACCTCCTCGGATTCGCCGAAGGCGCTCGATAAGCCGCCGGCCCTAACAAAGGCGGATGCGGCCGTGAAGCCGAGCGCCGCAGGCGTCGAGGAAGCCAAGAAGCTGGTTGCCAAGGCGGGGGAGCAGGACAAGGCCGGCGACGCCCAGGGCTGCCGCGACACGATCATGAAGGCCAAGGAGAAGGCCGGCGCATTGCCGTAGTCGTAAGCATGACGCGGTCCCGCCGGATTCCGGTCGGGGCCGCGTGTCGGCGTGCTCAATAGGCGTTCTCGGTCTTGAGCAGCGCGAAGGGCGTGGTCGCCAGAATCTGGAGGTCGAGGAGAACCGACCAGTTCTCGATGTAGTAAAGGTCGTGCTCGACGCGCCGCTGTAGCTTCTCGGACGTATCGGTCTCGCCGCGCCAACCGTTGACCTGTGCCCAGCCGGTGATGCCGGGCTTCACCTTGTGGCGGGCGAAGTAGCCATCGACCACTTGGTCGTAAAGGGTGTTGGCCGCCTTGGCTTGCAGCGCGTGCGGCCGCGGGCCGACGAGCGAGAGGTCACCCTTCAGAACGTTGAACAGCTGCGGCAGCTCGTCGAGCGAGGTCTTGCGGATGAAGCGGCCCACCGGCGTGACGCGCGGATCGCCACGGGTCACCATCTTGGAGGCTCCCGCGTCGCACTGATCGACATACATCGAGCGGAACTTGAAGACCTCGATCAGCTCGTTGTTGAAGCCATGCCGCTTCTGCCGGAACAGCACCGGCCCGCGCGAACTCAGGCGCACGGCGAGCGCCACGCTCATCATCACCGGCGACAGGGCGAGCAGCATCAACAGGCCGACGCAGCGGTCGAACAGCGCTTTGACCACGACATCCCAATCCGCGATCGGCTTGTCGAACACGTCGAGCACCGGCACCGATCCGAGATAGGAGTAGCTGCGCGGCCGCAGGCGCAGCTTGGCCGCATGGGCCGAAAGCCGGATGTCGATCGGCAGCACCCAGAGCTTGGCCAGCATCTGCAAAATGCGCGCTTCGGCGGTGATGGGAATGGTGAAGACGATCAGGTCGAGCCGCGCATGCCGCGCATAGGCTACGAGGTCATCGACATTGCCGAGCTTCGGATGGCCCGCCACAACGTCCGACGAACGGTCCGTGTTGCGATCGTCGAAGACGCCGACGATGCGGATACCGCTGTCGCTCTGTGCCTCCAGCGCGGCGATCAGATCTTCCGCAGGCTTGCCGCCGCCCACGATCGCGGTGCGTCGGTCAAATCGGCCCGCGCGGGTCTGCGCCTCGATGACCCGATAGAGGATGAAGCGCCCGATCAGCAGCGCGCCGAGTCCCGTGCCGTAAAAGGTCGCCAGCCACAGGCGCGAGTAATGGTCGGCCACCTTCGCGAGCACCAAGCCCGCCGCGACCACCAGGAAGGTCAGCGACCACGCGGTGGTGATCCGGATTGCGCTCTTGAAGAAGGTGCGGAATGCGGCGATCCGGTAACAACCCGCGGTCTGGAGCAGGGCGACCGTGATCGCCGCGATGCACCCGATCGCCCCGGCATAGGTCACGCCGAAGGCCACCCGCCCATACAGCATGACAAGGTGGAGCAACGCACCAAGTGCGAAGATGAGGGCGCCTTCCAGCGCCCGGATCAGGCCCGCCACCACGACCGGCGAGATCGCGGTGCGGCCCGCAACGGCCGTCTCGGCCAGCGGCATCGCAGCGTCGGCGCGATGGTGGGGTTGTACCTCAAGAGGAGTGGCGGCCTCGAGAAGATCGCGGATGTCGAACGCACTCATCGAACGGCCCTCTTCCGCGCCAGCCGGCGGTTTCGTCAATCACAGCGTGGCACGGGGCATTGTCGGAAGACTTAAGACCACGCCACCCGCGACGTTATTGATCGTCGGGGCGCGGGTGGCTGGTCACTCAGATCCGGTCCGCGGATCAGGCCGTCCGCGGCGCCGCGAGTTCCTGAACCTTGACGGTGCGACGGTCACCGCGGGCCTGGAATGCGGCGGCGTAGCCAGAGATCACCTCGGTGCCCATGCGCTCCAGGGAGAAGCGCTGGTGAACCGACGTGCTGAGCGCCTGCACCTGGGCGTCGAGCGCTTCCGGCGCTTCATCGAGGACCCGACGGATGCCGGAGGCGAGGCCCACCGGATCCCGGGGCGGAATGAGATCGCCCGCCGCCTGCCCGAAGATCTCGGGGATCCCACCGACCCGGGTGGCGACCAGCGGCTGCCCGGCGGCTGCGGCTTCCAGGACCACGTAGGGCAGCGATTCCGCAAGAGAGGGAACCACTAGGATCCGGCCACGCGCCAGGACGGAGCGGATCGCCTGCGGCGGCTCGAACGAGACGGCGCCGCCGAGCCCAAGGCGGTCGACGTTCTGCCGCAGGATCTCGGCGTCCGGCCCGGACCCGACCATCAGCAGGCGCAACGCCCGGCCTTCCGCTCGGAGCTGAACGAGGGCCTCGAGCAGGTATGGCAGGCCCTTGGCCTCCCGCAGCTCGCCGACGTAGAGCAGATCGAAGGGGTCCTCGACGCGCTCGACGGGTGCGAACTCGGCGTCGGCGAGGCCATTATGGACGATGCGTGTCACTTGCTCCGGGCCGCCGACGAAGCGTCGGTGCCGGCCGGCGACGTACTCGCTTTCGAACAAGAATGCGTCGGTCCGGCGGGCCAGGACCGCTTCGGCGCTCATGTAGAGGCGGTGCAACGCGGTGCCGGGCCGGTAATTGTAGCTGCCGCCATGGGGCGTGTAGCTGCGGATCGCTGCGCCGCTGCGGGCGAGCCTGGCATAAGCGCCACCCTTCGCGCCGTGGCCGTGAAGGACATCGGCACCCACCATGGCCGCCCGCCGGCCGACCGCCTTCAGGCATCTCCAATCGGATCGATCCGGATTGCGCCGCATCGGGATCCGGAGGAGGCCGAGTTCGAGGCAGGGCAGCAGGTCGGACAGCGCCCGCTCGCCGCGCTCGCCGCCGGTCGTCGAGTCGCAGATGATCCCCACCGCGTGTCCCGCAGCGGCCTGAAGGCAGGCCAGATCCATCACGTGCCGGAAGAGCCCGCCGACGGGCGCCCGGAAGATGTGTAGGATCCGGTAACGCTCTGTGGCTCGAGCGTCGTTCGACTTGGCGACCACGGTATCGCTCCCGGTGAAAACTGTCCCGGGATTTATGGAGCGCCGATAGTCGTGGGGCTCTTAAACGCAGCTCATCCGGCGCATCCTTTTCATCGACACGGTAAGCGGAGTTTTACTGCGCCGAAAACAAGTCATGTCATTGGCAAGCCGTTCAGGCTGGCCCAGATGGTGCCGTAATGGCAGGCGGTGGCGGCCAACACGAAGCCGTGCCAGATCGCGTTCTGGAAGGGCAATGTCCGCCAGATGTGGAACACCACGCCGATTGAGTAGAGCGCACCTCCGATGGCCAGGAGCCAGAGCGCGGTCGGCTGAAGACTGGCGATCACCGACTCGTAGGCAAACAAACCGCTCCAGCCGAGCATCAGGTAAAGCCCGATGGACAGCCGGTCGAACCGGCCGGGCAGGAACAGCTTGACGCTGATCCCGACGAGGGCGACTGCCCAGATCATCGCAAGCAGCAGGTAGGCACGCGATCCCGATCCAACGAGGGCGACGAGCGGCGTGTAGGTGCCGGCGATCATCAGGTAGATCAGGGCGTGATCGGCCCGGCGCAGCAGCCATTTGCGAGGGCTGACCGGATACAGATTGTACAGAGCTGAGACGCCGAGCATCAGCACGAGGGCGGTCGCGTACACGACAACGGCGACACGCTCGGCCACACCAAGATGCGCGGTGAGCGCCGTCGCCACCATCGCGGCGGCGCCAGCCAATCCGAGGACGACCCCGAGACCGTGGATCACACCATCCGCCACGATCTCGCGGGGCGTGTAATGCCACGTCAGAGAGAGTGGGCGACCATCCTCCGCGAGAGACATTATCAAGCCTCCTGCCACGCCTGCAGTCTAAAGCTTAAAACGTCTTGATCGTTCCATGTGCAGAGTGCTGAGCGGGAGTTATCCCGAGGATTCACATGAGCACCTATAGCTCTCGTGCAATGGCAGCAGCATCGCCGCATTGCAGGAAAGACTAAACGCCGCGTCCCGCCAGCCCCTCAAAGCCGATCGGTGGGTCGGACGGCACCGACCGAACCCGGGCGATTCCCAATCCAACCCCGTGGCTGAGGCGGGCATGGACCGTCGCCATGATCAGGACCGCCATCGCCAGAACCTGATGGGCCAGCGCTGCCCAGAGCGGGATCGCGAGCAACAGTGTCGCGATCCCGAGCGCCGCCTGGGCCGATGCCAGAACGGCCACGCCGGCCGCGCGCCCCGCTGCACCGGCCGGTCCGGTGATCTTGGCATCCACCGCGTGCAGGATCGCCACGATGATCACGAAGTAGGCGGTCATCCGGTGGTCGAGCTGAACCAACGCGTGATTGTCCACGAAGTTCTCGATCCAGGGTCGAATGGCGAACAGGGTATCGGCCGGCGGGACGAGAGCACCGTCCATCGTCGGCCACGTGTTGTAGACCAGACCCGCATGCGAGCCCGCGACGAGCCCGCCCAAGAAGATCTGCACGAGGATCAGCACCGGAAGCAGCGCCGCGATCGCGCGCAGGCGGGTCGGCACCGGCTCCACCGCACGGCCGCGTTCACCCGCCGCGAGCCAGACCAAGCCCGCCAGGATGAGGCTTGCGGTGGTCAGATGAAGCGCGAGCTTGAGCGGGGCCACCGCGGTCATGCCGGGTTGGAGGCCTGAGGCCACCATGACCCAACCAATGGCACCCTGCAGCCCACCAAGGACGCCGAGACCGAGCAGGCCGAGTCCCAGAGTGCGGCTGATCCGGCCCTGCCACCAGAACACGATCAGCGGGAGGAAGAACACGAGACCGATCAGCCGGCCTAGCACTCGGTGACCCCATTCCCAACCGTACAGGACCCTGAAGGCAGAGAGCCCCATACCCTGGTTGAGGATGCTGTATTGCGGCGTGTCCTTGTACTTGGCGAACTCCGCCGCCCAATCGGCGTCGGAGAGGGGCGGGATGATCCCGGTGACCGGTCGCCATTCGGTGATGGACAGACCCGATCCCGTGAGACGCGTCGCACCGCCGACAGCCACCATGGCGACCACCAGTGCGGCGACCACGTAGAGCCAGGTCCGCACGGCGCCGGAGCGCGGCTCCTCCGCATTGTTGACAACCATCTGCAGTCCTTCGGCCTAGAACCGGGATGTGCCGATCCCGGTTGCCGGGTTAAAAGATGCATGGGCCTGCAGCAACGTCGGCGGCGCCGCAGCCCGCGGCAGGCTGCGCGTTGCCAAGCCCTTGCGTGAGCGCTAGCCCCTTTGCAGAGGCTCCAAGCAGAACCACCACGAGACGCCATGCGACGACGAACCCGGACCCTGATCGGCACCCTCGCGATCCTGGCCTTCGTCTGCGTCTACGGACCCTTGGCGATGACCTTGGCGGACAGCCGCATCGCGGAGACGCCGGCAGCAATGCAGGCCGTGCTCTACTCGATCCTGGGAATCGCCTGGATCTTCCCGCTGATGCCGCTGATCCGTTGGATGGAACGGCCGGATCGCTGACGCGACCCCTCGATTTCGCCGCACTCCGAGATCAGAAGCGACGCGTCCTCTTCCGAGATCGCTGCGTCGTGCTCCGTCCCCCCATGCGCCTCATGCCTCTGGCAGCCCTGATCGCGCTGCTCGCGCCCCTGCCGGCCCTGGCCCAGGGAACCCCGCGTTCGATCGGCGAATGCGAGCGGCTGAAGAACGATCTCGCCTACAATCAGTGCCTGGCGATGTTCGGTCCTGCCGCCAAGAACGTGGCCGGTGGCTTCGCATCCTCCGACTCGGCCCCGACGCCCGCCGCCGCGATGGCGGAAGCCATCCCGCAGTTGGAGGAGACAGCGGAGCCCGTGACGAGCGGACGGCGACGCTACCGCGGGCATCGCGGTCGGCAATACGCCTCGTTCTCGAGCGGGTATCGGCACCGGCGGCGGCGCTAGCGTCCGTTAAGCCACGTTCAGGCGGCGACCGCGGTTCCAGGCCAGGAACGGCACGCCGGAGAGCAGACCGCCCAGGGCTGCCCGCGTTTGATGGCAGCCGTTGATCGACACGCGGGGCAGCGCGTGGAGATGCCCGGCGTGGCCCGCGAAGAGGTGGCCGGGCCGGGTCGTCACCGCGGTGGCGAAGCCCTGGCTCCGGGCCAGCGCAAATTCCCGCGGCCCGGCCGAACCCGGATCGCCGACCGGATAGGACAAGTGCCGCACGGGCCGGTCGAGCGCCGCCTCGATCCGCGCACGCCCCTCGGCGATCTCCTGGGCGGCGAATGCCTCCGGGTGCTTGGCCAGCATCGGGTGGCTCACCGTGTGCGCCCCGATCGTGACGGCGGGATCCTTGGCCAGATCGCGCAGGTCCGCCCAGGACAGGCACAGTTCGGACGCGATCTGCCCCGGCTCGAAACCAGCTTGACGACACAGCGCCGCGATCCGGGCGAGGAGTTCGGCCTCACCGCCGCCGCGCAAGTCGCGATAGATCGCGTCGAAGGCGAGCGCCTTCTCGCCCGCGCTGCGCGCCGGCAGATCGACGCTGCGCGCGCCGATGTCGATGCGAACGCGGTCGAGCCGTGCGATGGCGCGCTCCAATTCGGTCCACCAGAGCCGTCCGGTCTGATCCGCGAAGGCGCTGGTGGCGAATAGCGTCCAGGGGGCGTTATGGCGGGCCAGAACCGGTCGCGCGTGCGCGACATTGTCCCGATAGCCATCATCGAAGGTCAGGACAGCGAAGGGTGGGCCGTAGTCGGGTTCGGCCAGGCGTTGCGGCACGGCGTCGAGGCCGATCACCTCGAAACCGCGGGCATCGAGTTCGCGCAGGGTCAGGTCGAGGAAGTCCGGGGTGATGGTCAGCAGGCGGTTCGGGGCGAAGGTTGGCGGCGCGTCCGGGCTGACATGGTGGAAGGTGAGGATCACGCCGAGCCCACGGGAGGCCGGAGCCATCCAGCGATCTGCCCCAATCGCCTGGATCGCGCGAAACCCGGTCGCGAAGACCCGATGCTTGGTATCCGACGACAGCATGATCTCACACCGATCAGGCCGATCGGCCCGCGCCCGGCACCCTGCGCGCGTCGCGGTAAACAAAGTTCGAAGACTGTACGACCGTCAATATGCACGCAACAGAGCGTTAGCCACATCAAGTTTTTGAGCGCCTGCCGACGCGTGAAGTGTCTTACCAGGCCGAGAATTCCACTGCTTGTTCAGCCGCAGGCGGCGAAGGTCTGGACGCGACGGGCGACCGGGCGCGGTCCAGCAAAGGTCAGAGGCAATGGCGGTCGCCCTTCGGGTCACGGATGCGGATAGGGTCGATGCTCCGTCGGTCGGAGCCCTCGCAGCGGAAATTATCGCGGACCCGGCCGCCGCGGAAGCCGTCTGGCGCCAGATCGAGTGCGATCCCGACAGCATTCAGACCCCCTATCAGCGGTTCGACTGGACCATGGCTTACTTGCGCGCGCGCAGTCAGGTCGGCACCGCGCGGATCCTGGTCCTCCGTGATCGGGACGGTCGTCCCCAGATCCTCCTGCCGCTGCTTGTCGAGCGACGGCTCGGCCTGCGCGTCGCCCGGACTGTGGGCGACACCCACGCGAATTATCATCTGCCCCTGTTCGCGAGCCGCGACGCGACGTCGATCCGGGCCGAGGACATATCAGCGGCTCTGACGCGCGCCGCGCGTTCGGCCGGGATCGACGTCTACGCGCTGCAGCATCAACCCCGGTCCTGGGACGGCACGGCGAACCCGTTCGCGACCGGCGGCGAGCCGGAGGCCAGCAATGGCTATGGGCTGACCCTCGAACCCGATCCCGAAGCCACGATGCGACGGGTCTTCAGTGCCGATGCCCGCAAGAAGCTGCGCTCGAAGGAGAAGCGTCTGATCGAGGCGCATGGACCCGTCGTCTATCGCCGCGCCGAGACGGCCCAGGAAGCGAACCGGTTCCTGGCGGCCTTCTACGCTCACAAGGCCATCCGGTTTGCCGCGATGGGCATCGCCGACCCTTACGCCGATCCGTCGATCCAGGCCTTCCTGGCGGCGGCCGCGGCGGGCCCGAATTCGGCGCTGGAGATCCATGCGCTGTGCATCGCCGAGAGTGGTCGGGTGCTGGCGACGTTCGGCGGAGCGGTCAATGCGCAACGCTACAGCGGGATGATGACGGCGTTCGATCCGGATTCCGAAATCGCCCGGTACAGCCCTGGGGATCTGCTGCTGCAACATCTCGTGCGCGAGCAGGCGACCCGTGGTCGCCTCGGCTTCGATCTTGGGGTCGGCGAAGCGCGGTACAAGGCCAGCATCTGCGACGAGACCATCGAACTCGTCGAGAAGATCATCCCGGTGACGCTGGCGGGCCGAACCTACGGGGCGGTCCGGCAGGTTCTCGTGCGCGCCAAGCGCGGGATCAAGCGTGACCCGCGCCTGTATGCTGCGTTTCAGCGGCTGCGGACGTGGCGGCGGGCCTGACCGGATTCGCGTCGGCTGCCCCGCGGTACACGACAGTATCCCGCGGCCGGCTCGTCGGCGATCCCTACCGCCGGGGTCGCCGACGGCCCGGGAACGCTCTCAGCGATCACGCGGCGTTGAGGCGCAGATCGGCGTCGATCGCAGCGCCGGCCGTCGGCCGGTCCTGGGCCACGAGGATCTGCCTGGCACCTGCTTCCTGCGCGGCGGCGTAGAGATCGGCCAAAGCCGGATCCTCCGCCGAGGCGTTCGAGGCGATCACCACCGTATCCATGTAGCCGGCGACGAGATCGAGAAGGTTGTCGGCATCCGCGGTGGCCTTGAGGCAGCAGACCACCCAGTCGTAGGCTTCCGCCATCGCCTCGAAGGTCAGGGTCAGGGCATCCGGCTCCTCGGACAACACAGAGCTCGAGTGCCGCCCGGCCTCGATCACATGCAGGCCGCTGGAGCGATCGGCCTGGATCACGTCGAGGAAGGCGGCCTCGCCGGCCACCAGATCTGTGAAGCCGAGCTTCCCGTCTCCATGTCCGCCGTTCAGCGCGACGGCGACGAGGGTTCCGGCGCCGCCGAGCGCCCGCGTCAAGGCGGTCGAGAGCCCTGCCACACCGTTGGTCCGGCTGGTCTCCAAGATCAGGACGCGCCGGCCGGAGGGTGCGTCGGCGGCGCGCGGAGCGGCCGAGATCCGGGCGATCAGCGGCGCGAGGTCGAATGCCTCCGCGGTGGCTGCGGGCGCCGTTTCCGGAGCCGCCGCCGTAGGCTCCGCTTCAGCGTCGGACGCATCGGACCAACCGGTCGGCGACATGGCCTCCGGGAAGGCGAAGCGTGGCCGATCCAGAACCGGCTCTCGGCGCTGGCGAGCCTCAGCGGGATCGAAAGCCTCGTCCCGATCGGACGCGGACCGGGCGGCATCGGTCAGCAGGGCGCGGGCGATGATGGCACCGATTGAGAGCAGTAGCGTGATCAGGGTCGCGAACGCGATGATCGGCAGCTTCTTCGGGAAGGACGGCACCTCCGGCGTGACCGCGCGCGACACGATGCGCGCATCCGCCGGAGTCGCGGCTTCGCCGTCGCGGGCCGACGCCTCGCGGTAGCGCGACAGGTAGGATTCGAGCTGCTCGCGCTGCGCCTTGGCCTCGCGCTCCAGGGCGCGCAGCTGGATCTCGCTGGAATTGCCGCGGACCACGACGTCCTGCTGGCCGTCCACCGCGGCCTGCAGGCTCTCGACGCGGGCTTCCGCGATCTTGGAATCGTTCTCCATCGTGCGAACGATGCGTTCGGCCGAAGCCTTGATCTGAGCGTCGAGATCTTCGAGCTGCGCCTTCAGCTCCTTGATGCGCGGGTGGGCCGGCAGGAGCGTCCGCGATTCAAGGGCGAGCTGCGCCCGCACGGCGATGCGGTTCTCGACGATACGCCGGATGACCTCGTTGTTGGCGACATCCGGGATCTCGAAGGACCGCCCGTCCTTGATCAGATCCTTGATGGCCTTAACCTTGCCGGTGAGATCCGCCTTGAGGATCCGAGCCGCGGAGAGCTGGCTGGACAGCTCGCCGAGCTGCTGTGCGTTGAGCGGCCGGCCTGCGGCGCTTCCGACGAGGCCGTTCTTGGCCCGGAATACCTCGACCCTCGCCTCGGCCTCCGCGACGCGCTTGCGCAGTCCGTCGATATTACCGCCGAGCCACGAGGAAGCGTAGCGGGCTGTGTCGACTTTGTCGGCTTCGAGCGACGCGATGTAGAGCTTTGCGATGGTATTGGCGGCTTCAGCGGCAAGTGCCGCATCCTTCGCGCGGAACTCAATCGTGAGGATGCGCGACTTACCGGCAGGATAAACGAGCAGGTGCTCGAAATAGGCGTCGAGCACCCGATCCTCGGCCGGGCGGTCGAGGGGGTTGGCGCCGATGCCGAGCATCATCAGTACGCGCTGCACCGGACCGATGCTGGTTGCGCCGGGGTCGAATTCAGGATTGCCGACCAGCTTGAGCCGGCGGATCGCCTCCCGGGCGAGATCGCGCGACATCACGACCTGCACTTGGCTCGCCACCGCCTGCTCGTCGATCGGCGCGAGCTGATCGCCCCGCTCCTGCGCGGTGCGGGCGAAGGCCGGGTCGCGGCTCTCGAGGATGAGCTTCGACTCGCCAGTGTAGCGGGGGCTTACGACGTTGACGAAGACTGTGGCACCCAGGGCAACGACGAGCGTCGGGCCGACGATCCAGCCGAGCGAGCGGCCCAGAATGCGCGGCACCTGCGCAAGACCGAGACCGTCCTGGGCGCCGGACAGCGTGCTCGGCAGGGCTTCGGTCGAGCGTTGACGAATACGAGACATGCGGACGCTCTGGGCACGGAGGCAGACCGGCAGCACGTAAAGCCGCCCGCCGGCTAGTAGCGGATATTAAGGTTGCTCAAGAGTTAAAGCCGGGCCGTCCGTGGCAAGACGCTCAGCGGTGACGTTTGATCAGACTTCGTTAACCTTAACAGCTTAGTCCTGGCCTCTACCGCATCCATGACGGCGATGGTGATGAACCGGCGTGCTCTTCTCCTCTCCCTCGGCACGACCCTGGCGCTCGGCGGATGCCTGCGTCCGACCTTCCGGACCGATCAGCTCGATGCGACCGGCACCGGGTCGATTGCCGCCCGCTACACCCTAGCTGCAGGCGACAAGCTGCGGGTGATCGTCTTCGGCCAGGACAACCTGTCGAATATTTATGCGGTCGATGGAGCCGGTCGGATCGCGATGCCGCTGATCGGCGTCGTGCAGGTCGGCGGGCAGACGACCGGGCAGGCGGCCCGCTCGGTCGAGGCCAAGCTCGCCTCCGGCTTCGTGCGAGAGCCGCACGTGACCGTGGAGGTCGATGCCTACCGGCCGTTCTACATCCTCGGCGAGGTCACGACCTCCGGCCAGTACCCGTTCGTGAACGGGATGACGGTCGAGACAGCGGTGGCGATCGCGGCGGGATTCGGCCCGCGCGCGGCACGGGACTATGCCGTCTTGACCCGCGACACGGGCGGCGGGAAGCTGGTCTCCGGCATCGTACCGATGACCTACTCGGTCAGGCCTGGCGACACGATCGTGGTCAAGGAGCGGTTCTTCTGAACCGTCCGATCACTGTCCGTCCCGCCATGGGTTGATCACCCGCATGGCGGTCTTTTCGGTCGGGATCGGCGTCGCGGTCACCGGCACGTTGGCATGCGCCACCATGCGCCCGGCCTCTTGGGCAGGACGCAGGCCTACGGGCGTGAACAGGCCAGCCAGAACCTTGCGCGTTCCCTTGCTGACGAAGCGCGAGCTTTGCGTCGGCTCGAAATCCCGGACAGTATGGCGTTTGTCGGGATCACCGGCGAAGACCTTGGCTCCGGTGTTGAGGACGACGATGTCACCGGGACGGAGCGTTTCGTCCTTCAGCAAGGCCGCGGTCGCTCCCGCCTTCATATCGATCGAGGTCTGACGCGGCGAGATATCCGCCTCTTTCACGCGGATCCTCACCGGCAAAGCGCTGTAGCGAGTCTGCAGGTGGCGGCGGGCCGCGCCGAGGCGCTGGTAGGTGTGCTCGGTGGTCTGGGACTCAAACGACGGCGCCGGCTGCACCGCTTGGGGCGCTGGGCGTGCACCGAACAGCATTTCCAGGAAGCCCATTTCGGCGGCTTCGGCCTGTGTTCCGCTTCCGACGACCAGTCCAGCGGCAGCGACGACAGCCAGCATGCAACACGTGCGAAGCGTCATAGCGCCCTCTGGAACCGATCCTCGACGTGAGCATCTTACCCTCAACCGCAAGCTGTGCGATTGAGTTCCAAGATTGCCGCACTCCGCAGACTCACTTCGTGATGTTTGAAATATGAGGTCTTCGAGACTTCGGTCGAGGCTATTGACACGCTTGACCGATCGGGCCGGCGTCGCAGTGCGGTTGGTCAGGCCGGAGCGGACTGCTCACCTTCGCCGATGCAATCCAAAGCCCGTTCAACCGCACTTACTGCATCCAGAAGGTTCTGGACGGTGCGTTCGACCTCGCGCGCGGGACGCCCCATAGCGGCGGCGCGTGCGCTCACGTCCTCAAGCTGGTCGAGCAGCTCGAGAAGGTCGCCTGCTACGGTGACGACCTCACAGCGGGCGAGGCGCGCGACGTTTGCGCGGGGACGGAAGGGCAAGACGTTGCTCATCGCCGGTGGTTGTCGCCCGAAAGGCCCCGGATTGGCCAGAGGGTGCCAAGCCCTATCCGCTGCAAACGAACGGCGTGGTGGATTTTCCGTGGCCGCTGCGCATCGGAGGCCGCAGAACCGATTCACGGTTGGCGGTCACTCTTGACGAGGTCTACCTGGGCCTGACGATGGCGGCACTGCCGTTTCTGCATTCAAGGCCGATCATCGGCCGAACCCGTCAGGACCTCCCATGCGCCTCGTCCTTTTGGCCTTCTCCGCGCTCACGATCGGCGGCCTGTGCGCCTGCGCCACCGACGGGCCGGACTCCCGCAGCGGTCTCGCCGAGAGCTTCAACCTCGACAATTACCGGGCCTCCAGCAACACCAACGGCACCCAGACCCGGCGGGATGTGAACCGCGCCTACACGCAGCCGACCCTGCCGACGATCGGCAACCGCGGTATGTAAGTGACGCGTCGCTGCCGCTGGGACGCGGAGGCGACGCGTTCACCGTCCGGCCATCGAAGCCCGTCAGCGCTTCGTCAGCGCGTCCGCGAAGGTGGTGATCCGGTTCCGGGCATAGACCGGCAGCCCGGCACTGATCGACGTGCCGGTGTTGAAGCTCGAATTGCCCATCAGCACCTGGGCGGGCAAGAGGTTCTTCAGCACCGGCACACGGGCGTATTCCGCCTTCCGGTCGAGCACGTCGCCCTTGATGGCGAGCGCCATGTAGGTGGTGACGACCGTCTTGCCCGGGTCATTCGGCATCGGCTGGAACACCGCCAGGAACTTGCCGAAGCGCAGGATCTGGTTGACCCAGAAGATCGTCTGCTCCAGCCCGCCAGTCACCGGCGTATCGATCTTGGTCAGGGCTCGGAGCGGCCCGTCCTGGTCGGGCCCGAGCACCCGCAACTCGCTCTGGAACGAGACATATTCGGCGATCTTCTTGGCCGAACCTTCCTCCAGCTTGTTGGCGAGCTTCACGCCGAGCGGCAGCTTGCCCTCCAGATCGTAACGCGACTCGATGCAGGCACCGGCGCCCTCGCACCAGGGCCGATCGGGCCGCTTGGCGAAGGCGGCGGCCGGATCCTTGTTGGGCGTCACCTCGGCGGAGGAGACGGCGCGGTGCTTGATCGCCGGATCCATCTTCTGAACGAAGGCGAGATTGGCGTAGGACGCGCTGTCGATCGACTCGGGCGGCCGAGGAACGACGAACCGGCCCTCGGCCACGTAGATCTTGAGGGTCTCGTGCCGCGGCTTGGTCACGCCGTTCACCGTGACGGTGTAGTCGGGCTCCTTGTAGCCGGGGTAGGGAGCGAGCACCGCCGCCTCGGCCGGACGCACCTTCTGCCAGTCGAGATACGGAATCAGCCCGTTCTCCGGGGCCGTCGGCTTGTCGCGATGGTCAGTGAACAGGATCTGGCCCGGCTTGATCGTCGCCGGATCGACGGCCGTGACCGACGGCACCTCCTTGATCCGGTCGGCCGCGGGGGCCGGCGCGGTGTTGGCGGCGGGCGTCTGCGCGCGGGCCGGGATCGCGGCCAGCAGCGCAAGGGCAAAAGCCGCGGGGACTCGGGCGGCGGGAAGCTGCATTCGCAACGGGTGTCTCATCTTACGGGGGAGGGCGGTCAGAAGCCGGACTCTTCGCCGAACAGGTAGTCCGGATCGCGGCGGCGGGGCCTGCGAACGCCGTCATCCCCGAACGGCGAGCGTGCGGCCTGGCCCGGCCACGGCCTGTACGGGTCCTGGCCGGACGGATCCAGATCCCCCTGCGCACGGCGGCTGCGCGGCGGCGGACGGTCTCCGAACGGGTCGAGCGGATCCGCGGGCGCACGCTCGCCGGTCATGGTGCCGTAATAGTCGCCCGCCACGCTCGCACCGTCCTCGGCACCGCCCAGGTCGCCATCCTCGGCGTCCGGCCGCATCGCGTAGAGCGTCTCGCGCGGGACGAGGCGGTATTGGGTATCGGCCATCCTGCCGTCGCCGCTGGTGCGGAAATGCTCGATAAAGCCGCCGCCCGCGACCCGGACACCGCTGCGCGGATCGATCGCCAAATCGGCGATGAACGGCCGCGCCTCGGACGTAGGCCCCTTCAGCGGCGTCTTCGGCACGCCGTTGGCCCAGGCCGCCTGCAGGATCGCCGAGGCGATCGGAACCGAGACATGGCCACCGGTCTGGCCGCGTCCAAGCGTTTTACGGCTGCCGTCGGCATTGTCGTAGCCGACCCAGACCACCACCGAAATCTCGTTGGTCAGACCCGCGAACCACGCATCGTTCTCGTTCTCCGACGTGCCGGTCTTGCCGGCCACGTAGGCCGAGACCTTCGACAACGCCGCAGCGGTGCCGTGCTGGGTGACGCCCTGGAGCATGGTCTTGAGCTGGTAGAATGAGACCCGGTCGGCCGAGCCGATCCGAACTGGTTCGCGCGCCGCATGCGTGTACAGCGACTTACCGTCCCGCTCGACCGATTCGAGGGCATAAGGTGTCGGCCGCGCCCCCTCGTTGGCCACCGCCGCGTAGAAGGCCGCAAGGTCGAGCATCCGTACCGGCTGCGCGCCCAGGACAAAGGGGTAATAGGGTTCGCACTCGGCGTAGATCTGCGCTTCGAGGGCGATGTCGCAGACGCGCTTGAGGCTTGCCGGCGCCTTCGGGGCGATACCACCCTGTAGGAGGCGGGCAGTCACCAGATTCTTGGAGAATTCCAACCCGCGCCGGAGCGTCGTGGGGCCAGAGCCGCCGCCCTCGTAGTTCTTCGGAGACCAGGAATCGCCGGTCCCGTTGATCGGCGGAAGGGTGACGGGCGAATCCATCACCAGCGTGTTCGGCTGCAGGCCGGCATTGAGGGCAGCGAGATAGGTCAGCGGCTTGAGGGTCGAACCCGGCTGGCGCACCGTCTGCGTGACGCGGTTGAGCTGGCTCAGCGGGTAGGAGAAGCCCCCCGCCATGGCGAGGATCCGGCCGGTCTGATTCTCGATGACCACAGCCGCCCCCTGGACGGTCGGCCGGACGCGGAGCTGCGCATGCGCGCCGCCCTTGCCCTGCGTGACCTTCACACGCACCACGTCGTAGAGTTGCAGCTTGCCGCGGGCGATCCCGGCATCGAGGGTGGCTGTGCGGCCGTCGGCGAGCCCGACTTTGAGGCCGCCGCGCCCCGTCTCCAGCACGATGGCCATCGGCCAGCGCACGTCGTAGAGCACCGGTCGCGCGCTCTCCAGCGCGAGCAGCCAAGCCGGTTTCCGCTGCGGCGTCACAGCTACCTTCGGTGTCCGCGGGCTCCTGGCGTCCGGCTTGACGGGATCCGCCCGGGCCCCGGTGACCGAGGGGGCCGATTGCGGCGATGCCTCAGGGGCCGGCGTCGCGACCTGGATGCGGCGGACGCTGTCGGCGAGGTTGAGCTCAGGGCCGGTAAAGGCTTGGCGGCCGGTGGAACGCTCGTAATTGGCGAGACCGTCCTGCAGCGCCTCCTCGACGGCGCGCTGCAGGCCGGCATTGATCGTCGAGCGCACTGTGAACGAGCCGGTGGTGAGGGAATCGACGCCCGCGAAAGTCCGGGCCTCGCGATTGAGGAAATCGACCGCGTAGAACCCGGAATCGCGTCGCGCGGTCTCGATCGACTTCAAGCCGAGATCCGACTTGATCGCGGCATTCATCTCAGCCTCGGTGATGGTGCCCTCTTCCTTCAGGCGCGACAGCACGTAGGCCCGGCGCTCCCGCGCCCGCTCGGGGTACTTGTCGGGGCTGTAGAAGTTCGGGCCCTTGGGCATGCCGGCGAGCAGGGCTGCCTCCGGCAGGGTGAGCTGGCCGACCGGCTTTCCGAAATAGCTCTCCGCCGCCATTTCGATGCCGTAGGCGCCGCGGCCGAGATAGATGCCGTTGAGATACAAGCCGAGGATCTGCGGCTTGGCGAGGATCCGCTCGAGTCGCGAGGCGACGATCATCTCGCGGATCTTGCGCTCGTAGGTGACATCGTCGCCCACGGAGAAGTTCTTGACCACCTGCTGGGTGATGGTCGAGCCGCCGGCGGGCCGGCCCGGCGAGGCGAGGTTGCCGATAAAGGCGCGGATCACGCCGCGTTCGTCGATGCCGTGATGGCTCTCGAAGCGCTTGTCCTCGGCGGCGATAAAGGCCTTCTGTACCAACGGCGGTACCGCCGAGATCGGTACCACGACGCGTCGCCCGTTCGGCTCGGACGCCTCGGCGAAGGGTTTTCCCGCGCCGTCGAGGATCCGGGTCATGCCGGGCAGGGCCTTGTCGCGCAGGGTCTCGGCGCTGGGCAGGTCTTTGACGGCGTTGTCGTAGAATTCGATCACCGCCTTCGCATCGAAGGGGGAATTGGGCGGGTTCTCACCCTTGCAGAATTGCTTGTAGCTGACGTTCAGCTCGTTGATATCGAGCCCGTGCAGGATCTTCGGCGCGGATGGGCCGGCGACCGTCGTCGGATCCTCCATCGCGGTGGAGATCAGGTCGTCGAGGTTGATATCCTCGATGTCGAAGCTCTTGCGCATGTGGGCGCAGCCGTCGCGCAGCAGCCGTATGACCTCCGGTCCGTCGGTGGCCGGATCGAAGCGGGTACGGACCGCATCCGGGTGGGTCGTGACCTGGCTGAGCGTCAGGGCAGTCGCGAACAGCTTGATCAGGATGGCGTTCATGCAGGCTGGGTTCGGGGACGCAACGGGTGCGCCGGACCGTCCGGGCACGCGTCTGAACAGGGCGTGCACAACGCGGCTGATTTAAGGACGCGCCGAACGGCAACGCTTTGGGCCGGCCCCACGTTCTGAAGGCGCGACGATGCCGGGGGGCAGTATGATCAACGACCTGTGGTACAAGAACGCCGTCATCTACTGCCTCTCCGTCGGAACCTTTATGGATGCCAACGGCGACGGTGTCGGCGATTTCGCCGGGCTCGAACGCCGCCTCGACTACATCCAGGGCCTGGGCGCCACCGCGGTCTGGCTGATGCCGTTCCAGCCCTCGCCCAAGAAGGATGGTGGCTACGACATCGCCGATTATTACGGCGTCGATCCCGCCTACGGCTCGCTCGGCGACTTCGTGGCCTTCACGCACGCGGCCAAGCAGCGTGGCCTGCGGGTGCTGATCGACCTCGTGGTCAACCACACCTCGGACCAGCATCCCTGGTTCCAGGCGGCCCGATCCGACCCGAACTCGCCGTTCCGAGACTGGTACGTCTGGTCGGACAAGCGGCCCGCCACCGCCGACGAGGGCATGGTCTTCCCGGGCGTACAGGACACGACCTGGACCTACGATTCGAAGGCCAAGGCCTGGTACTTCCACCGGTTCTTCAACTTCCAGCCGGATCTGAACACCGCCAACCCCGCGGTGCTGGCCGAGATCCTGAAGATCATGGGCTTCTGGATCCAGCTCGGTGTGTCGGGCTTTCGGATGGACGCGGCGCCCTTCGTCATCGCCGAGAAGGGCGCGGAAGTCGGCGGCAAACCGCGCGAGCAGTTCGACATGCTGCGCGACTTCCGGGAATTCCTGCAATGGCGCCAGGGCGACGCCATCATCCTGGCCGAGGCCAACATCCTGCCGAAACAGGATTTCGACTATTTCGGCGACGACGCCGACCGCATGCACATGATGTTCAACTTCCAGGTCAATCAGGCGAGCTTCTACGCTCTCGCGGCGCACGACGCGCGTCCCTTGCTCAAGGCGATCGAGAAGACGAAGCCCCGCCCGCTCTCGTGCCAGTGGGGCATCTTCCTGCGCAACCACGACGAGCTCGACCTCGGCCGCCTCACCGAGGCGCAGCGGGAGGCCGTGTTCGAGGAATTCGGTCCCGAGAAGGGCATGCAGCTCTACGATCGGGGCATCCGCCGCCGCTTTGCGCCGATGCTGTCCGGCGACCCACGGCGCATCCGGATGGCCTACTCGCTGATGTTCACCCTCCCTGGGACACCGGTGCTGCGCTACGGTGACGAGATCGGCATGGGCGACGACCTCACCCTGAAGGAGCGCGACTGCGCCCGCACGCCGATGCAGTGGACCGGCGAGCACCAGGGTGGGTTCTCGCAGTCAGACACCACCGTGCTCCCGGTGATCGACCACGGCCCGTACGGCTACGCCCATGTCAACGTCGCCGACCAGCGCCACGAGCGGGATTCGCTGCTCAACTGGATGCAGAGCATCATCCGCCAGCGCAAGGAGACCCCGGAGATCGGCTGGGGCGACGTCGTCGCGGTGCCGACGGGCCGAAGTTCGGTGCTGGCCCTGCGTTATGAATGGCGCGGCAACGCGGTCCTCTGCATCCACAATCTCGCGGCGGAGCCGGTGGAGATCGCGCTCGAATCAGGCAACCCGGATCCGGAGCACGACGTGCTGGTCGACGTGCTCACCGGGTCACGCAGCGAGGTCCGGGACGACGGCACGCATTGCTTGTTCCTGGAGGGGTACGGCTATCACTGGTTCCGCGTCGGCGGGCTCGACGCGCTCCTGAAGCGGCGTCCGGCATGAAGGAGGTCCGATCACGCCTCGCGCTCAGCCGGCCGAACCGGTAGGACACGCCGGAGCAAGGTGAACCATGGCCCGGACGAAGCCCTACCCCCCGGACGCGACGATCGCGGACATCCTGCCCGACCTCCCTGACGGAGAGGCCTATCTTCGGCAGGTGCTGGTCACGATGCGGATGTGCCAGAAGCATTACGGCGACGCCTGGGTCCGGATCGGCGTCTCCGGCAAGGCCGCTCCGCCTTCCTATCGGATCGACCGGTCCGATCCGACCTCCGATGGGGTGGAACGGGTGCTGTTCGGAGCCTATGGCGGCAAGTCCCACGACCGCTTCACGCAGACGAACACCGCCGAGACGTGGTGGAGCAGCCGGGCGCTGGGCATGGCCGATATGTTGAAGCTCCAGGACGGCTTCCGCCGGCCGCAGGGCCGGGCGGACGAGCCCGTGGTCTCGGAGGCCGGAGACGGCTCCGTTTCTTGAGCCCCCAGGTATAGGCTCTCGCCTGCGGCAAGGCCCGTCTTGGAAGGTGACGGCGAGCATCGATCCCAAGCAATCCGCGTTAGAAAACGCACGCGTCCGCTTGGGAAAGGGCCGCGTCACGTCGTTCTGGAGCCAATGGGAAAACGACGTCACCGACGGAGATGGGAGGCCGAAAGATGCTCGGCATACCCGAACGGTGCGATGCCTGCGACGCCGTCATCGGCGATAGCAGGGCCTGTCCTCATTGTAACTGCATCACGCCCAACGCCGAGGAACGCGCCGGAGACCGGATACGAATCGCGTTCGTGTTCGTCCTGGCTGTGCTGTTGGTGATCAGGTGAAGTGTCCTCGGCGCGCAGTATCGATGAGCGCCCCGCGCTGCCGTCCGGACAGAGCGAAGGCGCTCTCGACCGCGAAGACGACAGATCAGGCGCGGGCCGGGATTTCGGAAGACCGGTTTGGCCCAGCGCGCGATGGCGTTGCGACCATGCAGGGCGCAGCAAGGGTACCGCAGCGCCTCTTCTGCGCTAGAACCCCTCCACGAGCGCCGAAGCCGGCGCGGCCAACCCGCGGAACTCCATGCCAGGTACGCCCCGCGCCGGGATCATCCCGGTCACGCCCTTCCAGCAGAATTGCACCCTGATCTGGGACGAAGCCACCAAGATCGGCGCCGTGGTCGATCCCGGCGGCGACCTCGACCGGATCGAGGCGGCGATCCGTGAGCAGGGCGTGCAGGTGGAAAAAATCCTGCTGACCCACGGCCATGTCGATCACGCGGCCGGCGCCGACGAGCTGCGCGAGCGCCTCGGCGTGCCGGTGGAGGGCCCGCATCTGGCAGACAAGTTCCTCCTCGACTCCCTGCCGGAGACGGCGGCCAATTACGGGCTCGGTGAGGCTCGGGCCGTAACGCCGGACCGTTGGCTCGACGAGGGCGACGCCGTGACCGTGGGCGGCCTCGATTTCGACATCCTTCATTGCCCGGGCCACTCCCCCGGCAGCGTGGTGTTCGTCAGCCGGGACGCGCGCTTCGCCCTTGTGGGCGACGTGGTGTTCAAGGGCTCGGTCGGCCGCACCGACCTGCCGGGCGGCAACCACGATCAGCTCATCCGGGCGATCAAGGAGAAGGTGCTGCCGCTCGGCGACGACATCGCCTTCATCCCGGGCCACGGCCCGACCAGCACGCTCGGCGAGGAGCGCGTTTCCAACCCGTTCCTGCAGGATTGACCGCCATGGACAAGCGCCGCATCGGCCGCTCCGACCTCACGGTCGCGCCCTTCTGCCTTGGTGGCAACGTCTTCGGCTGGACCGCCGACGAGGCGACGTCTTTCGCGATCCTCGACCGGTTCGTCGAACGCGGCTTCGACTTCATCGACACCGCCAACGTCTATTCCCGCTGGGCTCCGGGCCACGCCGGCGGCGAATCCGAGACGGTGATCGGGCGTTGGTTCGCGGCCCGCCCAGGTGCGCGGGACCGGGTCGTGCTGGCCACCAAGGTCGGCATGGATATGGGCGAGGCCGGGAAGGGCCTGTCGGCGCAGCATATCGAGCAGGCTTGCGAGGCATCGCTGCGGCGGCTGCAAACCGACCGGATCGATCTCTACCAGTCCCATCTCGACGATGCCGAGGTTCCGCTGGAGGAAACCTTGCGCGCCTGCGAGCGTCTGATCGCGGCCGGCAAGGTCCGGGCGATCGGGGCGTCGAATTATGGCGCCGGGCGGCTCAAGGAGGCGTTGACGCTCTCGGCCAAGGCGGGCCTGCCACGCTACGAATGCCTCCAGCCCGATTACAGCCTCGCCGAGCGCGGCTACGAAGCCGAGCTGGAGCCCCTGTGCCGGGCCGAGCAGGTCGGCGTGATCGGCTATTTCTCGTTGGCGGCGGGCTTCCTCACCGGCAAGTATCGCTCCGCTCAGGACGCTGCCGGCCGGGCCCGGGAGAACCGGGTCGCCAAGTACCTCAACCCGCGGGGCTTCGCGTTGCTCGATGCGCTCGATTCGGTTGCAGCCGCGCACGGGGCGAGCCCGGCGCAGGTGGCGCTGGCCTGGATCATCGCCCGGCCAGGCATCACTGCGCCGATCGCCAGTGCCACCACGGTGGCGCAGCTCGACGAGTTGTTGGGTGCGGCCGGGCTGACGCTGTCGGCAGAGTCCGTTGCCCGGCTCGACGCGGCCAGTGCGGGCGGGATCGAGGGCTAACGCGGCGTTAAGCCGGGGGCCTCAGAAAAGACGGACCGGTCCCACCGCGAGCGCGCAAAAATCGTGCAAACTCAAGGTGGAACCCCTATATTGCGTAGACCGAGTGAGAGTTCAGGCGTGGGCGCCTGACGGCGCGAGACCCTCCGTCGCGTCAAGGCCCGCCTGCCCGAGGAAGTACATGGCCGACACCCCCCAATCCGAGCACGCCGATTACGGCGCGGAATCGATCCGCGTGCTGAAGGGCCTCGACGCCGTCCGCAAGCGCCCCGGCATGTACATTGGCGATACCGACGACGGCTCGGGTCTCCACCACATGGTCTATGAGGTGGTGGACAACGCCATCGACGAGGCGCTCGCGGGCCATGCCGATCTCGTCACCGTCACCCTCAACGCGGACGGGTCCGTCACGGTCTCCGACAATGGCCGCGGCATCCCGGTGGACATCCACAAGGAAGAGGGCGTCTCGGCGGCCGAGGTCATCATGACCCAGCTGCACGCGGGCGGTAAGTTCGACCAGAATTCCTACAAGGTCTCCGGGGGCCTGCACGGCGTCGGCGTCTCGGTCGTGAACGCCCTGTCGTCGTGGCTCAAGTTGCGCGTCTGGCGCAACGACAAGGAGCACGCGATGGAGTTCCGCCACGGCGATGCCGTGGCACCGCTTGCGGTGGTTGGGCCCGGCAACGGTCGGCGCGGCACGGAAGTCACCTTCCTGCCCTCGACCGGCACCTTCACCATGATCGAGTTCGATTACGGGACGCTAGAGAAGCGCCTGCGCGAACTCGCCTTCCTCAATTCGGGGGTGCGCATCGTCCTGACCGACGGTCGCCATGCCGAGAAGAAGCGCGAGGAACTGTACTACGAGGGCGGCATCGAGGCCTTCGTGCGCTACCTCGACCGCTCCCGCAAGCCGATCGACGGCATCAGCAATCCCGTGGTCGTATGCTCAGAACGCGATGGGATTCGCGTCGAAGTCGCGTTCTGGTGGAACGACTCGTTCAACGAGACGGTCCTGCCCTTCACCAACAACATCCCGCAGCGGGATGGCGGCACCCACATGGCGGGTTTCCGCGCCGCGCTGACCCGTCAGATCACCGGCTATGCCGATTCCTCAGGCGTGTCCAAGCGGGAGAAGGTCTCGCTCACCGGCGAGGATTGCCGCGAGGGTCTTACCGCGGTCATCTCCGTGCAGGTGCCGGACCCGAAATTCTCGTCGCAGACCAAGGACAAGCTCGTTTCCTCCGAGGTCCGGCCCGCGGTCGAGAACGTCCTCAACGAGGGCCTGTCGACCTGGCTCGAAGAGAACCCGCAGCAGGCCCGCTCTGTGATGGGCAAGGTCGTCCTGGCGGCCTCCGCCCGGGAGGCAGCCCGCAAGGCGCGCGAGACCGTGACCCGCAAGGGCGCGCTCGATATCGCCTCGCTCCCAGGCAAGCTCGCCGATTGCCAGGAGCGCGACCCAACCAAGTGCGAGATCCTGCTGGTCGAGGGTGACTCCGCCGGCGGCTCGGCCAAGCAGGGCCGCGACCGGACCTTCCAGGCGGTACTGCCGCTCCGCGGCAAGATCCTGAACGTCGAGCGTGTGCGCGCCGACCGGATGCTGTCCTCGGCCGAGATCGGGACGCTCATCACGGCGCTCGGCGCCGGGATCGGGCGTTCCTCCACAGATCGCGAAGGCTTCAATCCTGAGAAGCTGCGCTACCACCGCATCATCATCATGACCGATGCGGATGTGGACGGCTCTCACATCCGGACCCTGCTGCTGACCTTCTTCTTCCGGCAGATGCCGGAGCTGATCGATCGCGGCCACCTCTACATCGCGCAGCCGCCCCTCTACAAAGCCGAGCGCGGGCGCCGGGCGATCTACCTGAAGGACGAGCGTGCCCTTGAGGATTACCTGATCGATCAGGGCACCGACGGTGCGATCCTGCGGCTCTCCACCGGCGCAGAATTCGCCGGACCTCAGCTCAAGAGCCTCGTCGAAGAGGCGCGCACCTTCCGGAACATCCTACAGGGCCTGCACACGCGCTACGATCGTTCGGTGGTCGAGCAGGCGGTGCTGGCCGGTGCGTTCGATGCCGAGGTCGCAGACAATCCGGGCGAAGCGGAGGTGCTGGCCGACGTGACCGCGCGCCGCCTCGACGCCATCGCGGACGAGACCGAGCGCGGCTGGCAGGGTGAAGCCTTCGAGGGCGGCTACCGCTTGAGCCGGACGCTGCGCGGTGTCCGGCAGGTGGCAACGCTGGATGCCGGCCTCATCGCGTCCCAAGAGGCTCGCCGCCTGTCCGAGCGGGCGGACGCCTTCCGCGAGATCTACGGCGAGCCCGCCACGCTGATGCGCAAGGCCGATGAGACCGTCCTGCACGGTCCGGTCGCCCTGTTCGAGGCGGTGATGGCCTTCGGCCGCAAGGGCTTGCAGCTCCAGCGCTACAAGGGCCTCGGCGAGATGACCGCCCAGCAGCTCTGGGAGACGACGCTGGACCGCGAAGTCCGCTCGTTGCTGCAGGTCAAGGTTAAGGACGTCACCGATGCCGACGACCTGTTCGTCAAGCTGATGGGCGATGTCGTGGAACCGCGGCGCGAGTTCATTCAGGAGAATGCGCTGAGCGTCGCCAACCTCGACGTATAGACCGGCGCCGACCGCGCCGAGCACGCGAGCCGCCGGCCCCTGAACGGGGCCGGCGGCTCGTTGCGTTTCGGAAGTCGTCATTCGTCCGCGGGCAGCGTGACGCACGAGGCCGTCGCGGCAGACGAATCGGTAATCGAACCTCATCCAAAAGCGCGTCCCCGTTTTTCGGAAAAGACGATCTCCGATCAAAAATTCGAGAGCCGTTGATCGGATCCGATATCCGATTCGCTCGCATCAAAAATCTTCAGCAAAACCAGAGCTCCAATTGACTATCGTTGCGCTCGATCGACCAAATTGAATTCCTTTTGCCTAAAATCAGTCCGTACATCATCTGAGATATCGAATTATTACCGACATCGAAGTCTGACACTTGAGTTTCTTTTGCAAAGCACTAGGATGCCAAAGCTTTCGAAAAATTGGGCACCCTAGGACTTGTCCCTTCAAATGAAAATTTCGATCAAAGTGCGACTCATCGCACTCCTCGTGATGCTTGGCACTCTACTTCTTGGTTCCGCGGCGCTCGGCAATTTTGCGCTCCGCAGCAGCGACAGAAGCCTTCATACGATTGTCGAGGACCGAATTTTACCGCTCAGCCAGTTCAGCGCGTTCCGGGACGCCTACGACGCCATGCTCGTCGTCCTGCGGTCCATCGATAAAGCAACGACGAACAGGACCGAGGCAGCCGCAATCCTGGAACGGCAACTTGCACGCTCCAAGCAGGTCTGGTCCGAATACTTGGTCACCTACCTGACACCGGAAGAGGAGCGCCTCGTCGAAGCCCTAAAGCCGCATCTTGAGCGGGACGCGGTCATCCTCCACGATCTGAGCCGCAGTCTGAAGGCGCAGGAAACCGCCGCGACCGCATCCGACACGGCCGAGTTGCTTCAAGCTATGACAGTGACGATGGCGGGGGTGACGAAGCTCAGCGACTTGCAAGTCAGCGAGGCGCGCGCGGAGTTCGAGCGCGCGGAAGCCTTGGCGGACATCCTGCGCATCCTGCAACTCGCGGCGCTGCTTATCGCCGTGTTCGCGGTCGCATATGGAGTCAGGGTGATCCTCGATCAGGTCACACGACCCATCAAGGAGACCACGTTGACGATGGGTCGCCTTGCCTCCGGCGACCTCGACACGCAGGTGATCGGCGCCGAACGGTCCGATGAGATCGGCGCCATGGCAAAGGCCCTCGAAATCTTCCGCGAGGCGCTGATCGCCAAGCGCGTGGCCGATGAGGCGGCCGTTCAGGATCTCGCGGACAAAGCCCGCCGGGCGGAGGTCCTGGATGGGGCGACACGGGCGTTCCGGTCTCAGGTCGAACGCATGACGCAAACGCTGACGAGCGCAGCGGACGAGATGCAGGCGACGGCCCGGTCAATAAGCCGCAATGCCGATCAGACCGCCGCCCAATCCGCTACGGTCTCGTCGGCGGCCGAACAGACCTCGGCCAACGTCCAGACCGTCGCCGCGGCGAGCGAGGAGTTGTCGACCTCGATCGCCGAGATCAACAGTCAGATCACGCGGTCCTCCGAAATGGCCGAACGCGCCGCAACGACCGCCAATGAGACCAACACACTGGTCATGGGTCTGGCCGAGGGCGCCGAGCGGATCGGAGCCGTGATCGGCCTCATCTCGGGTATCGCTGCGCAGACGAACCTGCTGGCACTGAACGCCACGATCGAGGCGGCCCGGGCCGGCGAGGCCGGCCGGGGTTTCGCCGTGGTCGCCGCGGAGGTCAAGGAACTCGCCAACCAAACAGCGAAGGCCACCGAGACGATCTCAGGCCAAGTGAATGCCATTCAGGGCGAAACGACCCGCGCCGTGGACGCCATCCAGGCTATCACCGCCACGGTCCTCGATCTGCGGACCATCGCGGTCGGCGTGGCGGCCGCGATGGAAGAGCAGGGGGCCGTTACGCAGGAGATCGTGCGCAGCGCCAGCGAAGCGGCCGGTGGGACGCAGGCGGTGACGGTCAACATCGGAGCGGTCACGCACGCCGCCACCGAGACCGGCACCGCCGCCACCCAGGTTCTGACGGCCGCGACCGAACTGTCGCGGCAGTCGGATGCACTGAGCGCCGCCGTGGCGGACTATCTCGCAACCGTCCAGGCGGCCTGACCGACAGCGGGGCCCGTCACTCGGGCCTCGCTGCCGCGGGCAGGCGCATCAGCGGCTCGCCCATGCGCAGGCTTCGGCCCTCGGTCAACCCGGGCAGGAGCGTGAAGCCCTCCGGTGCCAGCACCACGATGGTCGAACCGTGCTCGAACCAGCCCATCTCGTCCCCCTTGGCGAGGCGGGTCGTGCAGGGCAAGGTCCGGCCGCCCGTCCGGCGCAGGACCGTGCCCTCCGGCAGGAAGCCGAGGCGCAGGCCTGCCACCAGGATCGCCGCGACCGGCACGAGCGTGACCGCGTGCCCCGCCTCCGTCACGCGCAGCCGCAGGACAGCACGCTCATTGCGGCAGAACAGGTTCTCGACGCGCTTCAGCGCGATCGGGTTCACGTTCCACGTGTCGCCCCAGATGTGCCGGACCGATTCGACCCGCGCGTCGTGGGGCGCGTGGAAGCGGTGATACATCCCGGCGGTCAAGCGTAGGGTGGCGTAGGTGCCGCCCTCGTGGGCGTCGGCGAGCTGCGCATCGCCCCCGAGCAGGTCCACCAGGCGATAGGACAGACCCTTGATCTGAAACAGGCGCCCCGCCTCGATCCGGCCGTGGGCGCCGAGGATCGCGTCGCTCGGGCTGGTGAGGATCGTGGGATCGGCCTCGACTGGCCGGGCCCCGGGCCGGAGCGTCCGGATGAAAGCCGCGTGGAGGCTCGGAAAACGCGTCTCGCGGGCGTCGGAGAGGTCCACGTCGCAGAACAGGCGCCAGGTGGCGATCGAGAAGTCGCGCACCAGCGGCTGCTCGATGCGGCTGAACCAGCCCATGAACCGGGTGGCGAGCCGGCGCGGCAGCCGGTTGGTCAGCAGGAAGTTCAGGTCCTCCTGGGCGCCGACCCGTGCCAGGGCCCGCCGCAGCGGCGATCCGGAAACCGTCATCATGCCGTGAACCGCCTCCGATAGGGCACGGGGCGATGTCCGCACTCCTCGCCACTCTGTCCGCCACCACCGCCGCCGCGGTTCTGGCTCTTCCGCGCGCCGCAGAGCGCCTGCGATTGTCCCGGGCGAAACATCCTTCGCTCACGGGCCATGCCCGGATGGCCCGGCGCGTCGCCGGGCTCATTCCAAATTACGCCTATTCCGAGCGCGCCTTCTTCCGCTCCGACGATCCGGAGGAAGCGGTGGCGCAGCGGCGCGAGGCCGGCTTCGCGCGGCTCTCCGACCTGTTCCGGACGCGCTACGCGCGCACCCGCGCCGAGACCGAGGCCGTGCGCGACGGCCTGTCGGACCTGCAATTCACCGGCCTGTACCGGGTGCCGTTCCAGTACGCCCGGCACGTGCGCGCACATCTCGGCACCGGCGCCTTCGCGACCGCCTCCGAGGGCGTGACCGTCACGGATCTCGACGGCAACGTCGCCTACGATCTCGCCGGCTCCTACGGGGTGAACCTGTTCGGCGTCGATTTCTACCGGGCCTGTCTGGAAAAGGGGGCCGCGCGCGTCGCCGCGCTCGGCCCGGTGCTCGGCCCGCTGCACCCGGTGGTCACCGGCAACGTCGCGCGGTTGAAGGCGCAGTCCGGCCTCGACGAGGTCTCGTTCCATATGTCCGGGACCGAGGCGGTGATGCAGGCCGTGCGGCTCGCTCGCTACCACACCGGACGGCGCCGGATCGTGCGCCTGTGCGGCGCCTATCACGGTTGGTGGGGCGAGGTGCAGCCCGGCATCGGCAACCCCGTCCCGACCCGCGACACGCTCACCCTGGCCGACATGTCGGAGCGGACCTTGCAGGTCCTCGCGTCCCGACGGGATGTCGCCTGCGTGCTGGTCAACCCGCTCCAGGCCATGCACCCCAACGCGGGCGCGCCGTCCGATTCGGCCCTGGTCGACAGCGCGCGCAAGACCGCCTTCGACCGGGTCGCCTACACGAAGTGGCTGCACGACCTGCGGGCGGTATGCAGCGCCCGCGGCATCGTGTTGATCCTCGACGAGGTCTTCCTCGGCTTCCGCCTCGCCCGGGGCGGCGCTCAGGAGTATTTCGGCGTCCAGGCCGACATGGTGACCTATGGCAAGACGCTGGGCGGCGGCCTTCCGGTCGGCGTTCTGTGCGGGCGCGCCGACCTGATGCGGCGCTACCGGGACGACCGCCCGGTCGACATCTGTTTCGCCCGCGGGACCTTCAACGCCCATCCCTATGTAATGGGCGCCATGAGCGCGTTCCTCGACCGGCTCGACACGCCGGAGGTCGCCACCCTCTACGCCGATCTCGACGCGACCTGGGACCGGCGCGCGGCGCGCCTCAACGCCCTGCTGGCGGAAGCAGGCCTGCCGGTGCGGGTCGCGAACATGTCCACGGTTTGGACGGTCCTGTACACCAAGACGTCGCGCTACAACTGGATGCTGCAATTCTACCTGCGCGCGGAGGGGCTGGCCCTGTCCTGGGTCGGGACCGGTCGCCTGATCTTCAGTCTCGCCTACGACGACGCGGCGTTCGAGGCCGTAGCGGCGCGGTTCGTCGCGGCGGCCACGGCGATGCGGGCCGATGGCTGGTGGGATGCGGGTGCGCCGAGCGACAAGGCGATCCGCCGCGCGCTCCTGCGGGAGGTTGCGGCGGTGCGCCTCGGCACGTTGGGCGCCCGGATCGGCCTGCGCGCACCGGATCGAGCCTGATCCAGCCCCAAGAGCGCCGGGCGGATCCCCGCCCGGCGTCCGCTCTGCGATCTCAGGCGCCGTGCTCGTGCGGCTCATGCTCCTCGACCAACTCACCGTGCAGCAGCGCGAGCGGCGCCTTGTGGTAGAGCTTGATGTCGTGGAACGGGTCCGTGAGGATCTTGGTGACCCAGACGAGTCCGGTCTGCACGTCGCGCAGGACGAACAGCTGCACCATCCGGAACAGCAGGCCCGCCAGCGCCAGCCACAGCCAGATCCAGCCGACGTTGCGGATCAGGTCCGTCGTCGTCTGGTGCGGCGAGATGAGGCCGAACAAGCTCCGATCGAAGTAGAGCGGTAGCGGCGACAGAGCCCAGATCGCGAGCAGCACGATCTTACGCTGCAGGTTGTAGCCGACCTTGATCTCTTCCTTGTGCTCGTGGCTGGCGTCGTTGACGTGGTCGTAGCCCTTCGGCTCGAAGAACAGGTGACCGGCCTGCCGAGACGTCATGGCGATCAGCCAGCCGATGAGCGCGGCCGTCGCCGGGTCCTTGAACGCCAGGGCGTAGGCCACCAGGAAGCTGATCGCACTGATGACGTGCAAGCTCTGATTGACGCGATTGTGGTGGTAGTACCGGTGATCATCCCAGCGCTGGATGCGCAGAGCTTCCAGAAAGCTCGCCATGGTGTGCGTCCTCGTGAAACGACGATGGGGGAGTGGCGTCGCGGGATCTCAGGCGTCGTGCTTGCGCAGGCGGACGAGGGAGAAATGGCCGAGCGGCGGCAGCGCCCGGCGCTCGACGATCTCGACCGGAGCGCCCGCCGCCCAGGCGGCGTAGCGGTTCCAGGCGAATTCGGTCCGCCAGCCGAGGCGGCTCGTGATCGGCGCCAGGGCATGCTCGATGGTGCGGCGCAGGCCGTTCTCGGCACCGATGCGGGTGGTGATGACGATCTCGCCGCCGGGGCGGAGAACCCGGGCGAATTCGTCCAGCGCCGCCTCGGGGTTCGGGACCGCCGTGACAACGTATTGCGCCACGATCACGTCGAAGAACGCGTCCGGGAAGTCGAGGTGCTCGGCATCCATGACGGCGAGGCGCTCGACATTGCGCAAGCCGAGCCGCGCCACGCGCTGGCGCGCCTTCTCCAGCATCGGCGCCGAGATATCGATACCCACGATGCTGAGCGCTCGGCGATAAGCCGGCAACGACAACCCGGTCCCGACCCCGACTTCGAGGATCCGCCCGCCGACCTGCTCCGCCGCGGCCGCCGCCAGGGTCCGCCCCTGGGCGAAGACCGGCCCGAACACCAGATCGTAGACCGGCGCCCAGCGACCGTAGGCCTTGGCGACACCGTCGCGATCGAGATCGGGGCCGAGCGCGCCTGAGCGCGATGAGCCGGTGCCGTGCATTCCGATAGCCATGGGTGTTCAGTCTCGCTGTCTGCCAGATCGAAAGCTGGTGAGATGAAAGTGAATGGATCGAGGTTTCGGCGCCTGCGCGCGGCCGACCTGTCCGGACCTCGCTCCGGATCAGGCCCGCCGGCGCGATCGCAGGGATCCTTGCCCTCGACAGCGCGACGGCACCGCGCCGGCATGCCGGGGAGAACGGTGCGCCGCCGTTGAGATCGCCGACATTGCGGTACGCTGAACGCGAATCAGGAGATGCGGTGCAGCGTAAGGCGTCGAGCTGCCCTGTCCGTGATGAGCCCCAAACCGCTTCTCCGGAGACCATTTTTCCGCCGGCAAAGCTATGACCGACATTTGACAACGTTGTGACGCCAGTAAGAACCGTTCGAAACGAATTCTCTTCGCCGGCAAATCAGTCCCATGGAGAACGAATGGCGGCGGGACATTGCATTGATGGGCCGCATGTCCGGCAAAGACCTTGCCGGCAAAGCGATCATCGAACCGATCGGCCCGATCGGCGGGCGTCCCCGCGCTGCCGGAGGAGCGGCCCGGCCGGCCGCGGCATGCAACAGTCGTTAAGCGAATTCGCAAGTGTGAAGGCAGGATTTCGGAGTTCGCGTCTTCGACATCTTCTCGCCCTGATATCGCCGAGATGTGGCAGGGTATCGCCAGGCGGATGAGGCGCGAGGACGCGCCGAAGGAGTGTTTCGTGATCGACATGATACGGCGTCAGACCCTCGCGGTAGCGGCCATCGCCGGGATCGCCTTGAGCGCCGGGCAGGCGCAGGCCGCGCAATGCGGCAACAGTGCCGCGGGCTTCGAGACCTGGAAGCGGGAATTCTCCGAGGAAGCGCGCGGCCGGGCCAGCGCGGCGAGCCTCGCAGCGCTGCAGAACACAACCTATTCGACCGCCACGATCTCGGCCGATCGTGGCCAGCACAGCTTCAAGCTGTCGCTCGACCAGTTCCTAGCCAAACGCGGCGGCCCGACGATCGTCTCCAAGGGGCGGGTGCTGAAGCGGCAGAACGCAGCGTTGTTCGATTCGATCGAGCAGCGCTACGGCGTCCCGCCGGGGCCGCTGCTGGCGATCTGGGGCATGGAGACCGGGTTCGGCGCCGTGCGCGGCAACGTCAATACCCTCTCGGCCGTGGCGACGCTCGCCTACGATTGCCGCCGCTCCGAGTATTTCACGGACCAGCTCTACGCCGCGCTGACCCTGGTTGACCGCGGCCTGCTGACGCCGAGCACCCGCGGGGCCGCGCACGGGGAGGTCGGCCACACGCAGTTCCTGCCCAAGAACGTGCTGACCTACGGCACCGGCGACCTGAACAACGTCAACGCAGCCCTATCGTCGACAGCCAACTTCCTGAAGGCGCACGGGTGGCGTGCCGGTGCGGGTTATCAGCCCGGTGAGCCGAACTTCGCCGCGATCCAGGGTTGGAACGCCGCGCCGGTCTATGAGCGCGCCATCGCGCTCCTGGGGCGCCAGATCGACAACGACTGAAACCAAGCCCGTAGGCGTACGTCCGGGTCCTGTTGACCCGGACGTCACCTTGATGCGCTCTCCAACGTCGAACCGGGATCCCGGTCGGCGGAGAGCACCTCAAGGCGTCCATCCTGACAGCGACCGTCGATGCCATCGCCGCAACGTGCCGGAATAGATGCTCGGCGAAGGCAGTTATCAGAAGCGTCCATGATCCGACGAATACTTGCGGAAGTGGTCTATAGCGCCTGAAAATGGCCCCGATCGATCCCAGATCGACCATGGACTTGCCGCAGAAAAGCCCGTTCAGACCCGCTGTTTCGGCCCGAGCGGAGCAGGTTGTCTGGTTGCACGTCCCACGCGTCGAAGGGTGACGATTCCGGACCGACCTGCCCCCGCCCGACGAGGAGCATGGGCATCTGCATGGCGATCGATACCGTGCCGCCGAACGGCCAGGACAGCAGACGGTCGCGACATTCGTGTCTCGCGCCGCTGACGGTTTTCACCGGCGCGCTCGCCATGGCCCTGGTCGGATCCGGCATCCGAGATCATGACCTGCGGCCATCCGCATCCGATATGGCGGCGGCAATCCGGAGCACGTCGCCCGGGGCAGCCGACCAGCCGGTCCGTTCGCGCAATACCGCCGCGGCATCGGAGGCCAGGACGTCCCCATCGGAGCCGGACGCGCTTGCATCGGCTGAGGCAAACCCGGAGATCGCCGACGGCCCTCCGGCGCATTGGGCCTGGATGCCGTTGGTGCCGGTTCCTGCCGTACCGAATCTGGAAGTGCCATCGGAGAGCCGGCCGGAAGAAGCGCCGCGCATCGCCGTGACCGTGCCGCTTCCGGTTCCGCGTCCCCCTGAATTTCGCAGCCCGGGGGCGCCCGTCCTCGCGCGCCGGGCCGACCGGCGCATGGCCCGGCGCGACGTTCCGCTTGCTCAGACGGCGGCACCGCCGACGGACGAGCGTACGTTCCTGGAGAAACTGTTCGGTCTCGAGCAGTCCCCGGCACCCACACCGGCCCTGGCCTACGCTGCGCTCGAGAGCAAGCCGATCGTGGTGGCCCCGCAGCGGCGGATCTCACCGCCGCTTGCCCTGTCGCGCGAGCCGAGCCCGACGGGGGGCGTTGCCATCTACAACATTGCCGCCCGGAGCGTGACGCTGCCGAGCGGCGAGCGACTCGAAGCCCATTCGGGACTCGGCGAGGGTCTGGACGATCCGCGGCTGGTCAATGTGCGGATGCGTGGACCGACGCCGCCCGGGACCTATGACCTGACCGAGCGCGAGCAATTGTTTCACGGCGTGCGGGCCATCCGGCTGACGCCCGTGGGCGGCAGCGAGGCGATCTACGGCCGGGTCGGGTTGCTGGCCCATACGTTCATGCTGGGACCGCGCGGTGATTCGAACGGCTGCGTCTCGTTCCGCGACTACGAACGTTTCCTCCAGGCGTTCCTCCGCGGCGAGGTCCAGCGCCTCGTCGTGGTCTCCGGCACGCAGGATCCGCTGCCCACGATGGCGGACGGTGGCCGCACGCGCATGGCGCGCAACGGCGGTTGATTCAGGAAAGTTGACGGCGCGCAAGTGCAGTCTTTCGCATCACCCGCTCCGGGCGCGGCGCGATGGTCACGCACCGGGCTTGCCAACACCGCCGCGCAGCGCACGGTGGCCGTGTCCTCACGATAGGCCGGTCGTCGAACATGCGCTTTGGAAGATCACGGATAGGCTTGCGCTGCGCTCTGATGGCGCTCGCCGCCCTCGCACTGCCCCTGGCGGCGCCACGGGTCGACGCGCAGGATCGTAAGGCCGATCGATCCGGCACAACGCTCGCCGAACGCATCGTCGGCACCTGGGAGCTCGTTTCCTACAAGGTTGAAGACTAGGAGACGGGTAAGCGCATCGACGCGATGGGCAGCACGCCCCGAGGACGCGTCATCTTCACCCCGGACGGCTGGGTGGCGTTCAATCTGGAGGGCAGCGACCGGAAACCGGCCGCAACGGATACCGAGCGTGCCGAACTGATGAAGAGTCTGGTTGCCTATATCGGTTGCTACCGAATCGAAGGCGACCAGTGGGTGACGATCGTCGAGACGGCGTGGGCGCCTGAATGGGTCGGCACGGAGCAACGGCGGGACGTCCGGCTCGACGGTGATTACGCGGACGTCACCACCCCATGGCGCGTGATGCCCAATTGGAACTCGGGCCGCCCGTCGCGTAGCCTGATCCGATTCAAGCGAATCTCGTAGTCCTCCTATCCATCGCGGAGACTGCAGCCGCAGTTAAAGCAAGGCTGCGGCGGTCGAGTTTGTAGCCGTGCGCTCCATGAGCATGTGGTCCAGCGTCGATCCAAGCAATCGCATTGCAGCGGCGAGCTTGCCGGATCGGCGGATATCGCCGTTCAACAGGGCAACGATCGGCGGGCCACGGACGGGGAATTTCGGTGATTGTCCTGCCGCGCTTCATCCTCTATGACGACGCCCGTCAGAGGCTGTACCGATCCGGCCAGAACGTGCCACCCGCGATGGTCGTCAATTGCGGTGCGGCCCATGGATTGAACCTGGAAGCGTTCCTGTTGGTCGGACCGCGGTCCGGTACAGGCAATAACAAAGCAAGCGATCCAACGCGCAGAGAAACGGAATAACGCGGCCATCCGCCTTTCGAGGCGGTGTCGCGTAGTCCCGAAAGCAATGCGCGCGGCAGGCCAACTCCGGGCGGTATTCCGGTGTGGCGCGACGATCCAGAGGAAACGATCCGGAAGGCCGGCACAGGACATTCCCTGTCGCCCATTTTGTCCGTGTCAGTCCGCGGGCGTGCTTGCCAAGCACGTCCGCCCTTCAATCGGGATCCGACCATGCGTGCCGACGATGAGACCGCGCCCTTCCGCCACCGTCAGCCGCAGGCCGCGCTGCCTCTGAACCGCAGACAGATCCTCGGGACCGCCGCGGTCGGGCTGGCAGTGGCTGCGCTGCCGACCTCCTTCGCGCTGGCCGACGCGGCCGACAGCAAGGTCGATGTTCTGCTGATCGGCGGCGGCATCATGAGCGCCACGCTCGGCGTGTGGCTGAACGAGCTCGAGCCCAACTGGTCGATCCAGATGGTCGAGCGCTTGGATCAGGTCGCGATGGAGAGCTCGAACGGCTGGAACAATGCCGGCACGGGCCACTCGGCCCTCGCAGAGCTGAACTACACGCCTGAGAAGAACGGCAAGGTCGAGATCCCCAAGGCGGTGGAGATCAACGAGGCCTTTCAGGTCACACGTCAATTCCTGGCCTATCAGGTCAAGAACGGCGTAATGACGAATCCGCGCTCCTTCATCAATTACACGCCGCACATGAGCTTCGTCTGGGGCGACGACAACATCGCCTATCTGAAGAAGCGCTGGGAAGCTCTCAAGGCGAGCCCGCTCTTCGCCGGCATGGAATACTCGGAGGATCCCGAGCAGCTGCGCAAATGGGTGCCGCTGATGATGGAGGGGCGCGACCCGAAGCAGAAGGTCGCCGCCACGTGGTCGCCGCTCGGCACCGATTGCGAGTGGGGCGAGGTGACCCGGGAATACGTCGCCTATCTGCAGAAGCAGCCGAGCTTCAAGCTGCGCCTGTCCACGGAAGTCGAGAGCATCGTCAAGAACGCGGACGGCTCCTGGCGGGTGACCTCGAAGAATCTCAAGGACGGCTCCCGCCAAAGCGTCGACGCCAAGTTCGTGTTCATCGGCGCGGGCGGCGGCGCCCTGCACCTGCTGCAGAAATCCGGCATTCCCGAGGGCGACGATTACGCCGGCTTCCCGGTGGGTGGCTCGTTCCTGATCAACGACAACCCGGATGTCGCCACGCTGCACCTGGCCAAGGCCTATGGCAAAGCCTCGGTCGGCTCGCCGCCGATGTCGGTGCCGCACCTCGACACACGGGTGCTGGGCGGCAAGCGCGTGATCCTGTTCGGGCCGTTCGCGACCTTCTCGACGAAGTTCCTCAAGGAAGGGTCGTATCTCGACCTCCTGAGTTCCACCACGACCAGCAACATCTGGCCGATGATGCGCGTCGGCATGGATGAGTTCCCGCTGGTCGAGTACCTCGCCGAGCAGCTCATGCTGTCGGACGATGACCGGATTGCGGCCCTGCGCGAATACTTCCCGAAGGCCAAGAAGGACGAGTGGCGCCTCTGGCAGGCGGGCCAGCGCGTGCAGATCATCAAGCGCGATCCGCAGAAGGGCGGCGTGCTGAAGCTCGGCACCGAGATCGTCAACGCCAAGGATGGCAGCATCGCGGCCCTGCTCGGGGCCTCGCCGGGCGCCTCAACGGCGGCGCCGATCATGCTGCAGGTGCTGGAGAAGGTCTTCGCCAAGAACGTGGCGACGCCGGAATGGCAGGCCAAGATCCGCGAGATCGTCCCGAGCTACGGCACGAAGCTGAATGACGATCCGGATCGCGTCGCGCAGGAATGGGCCGCCACGAGCGCCGCGCTCGAGCTGCCGGCACCGCCGCAGATCGACCGTGCGGTGGTGAAGCCGGTTTCCACCGGCAGCACGGTGCTCAACAGCAGTCCCGGCACGGTGAAGGAGCCGGTTCACGACCTCGCCCCCTGAGCGGTGCGATCGGCGTCCGGAGCGGCCCTTGGCGGCTCCGGACGCCCGATGCCGTGATCTACCCTATTGCTCTGACGCATTCACTTCGTTCATGCGAGTGAGCACGAGTACTTTGGTTTTGCATCAATTTTTCCAGACCCGGCTGACGCCTCCGTCTGGATCGATGCCCTAGATCCCGACCCGTCCCAGCGCCGGCAGCTTGATCCCGGGCCGGCGCAGGTCGATGCCGGCGACGCCGCCGAGCAGGTTCAGTTCGATTCCCTCGACCCAGCCGATCGTCAGCCCCGCATAGCCGCCGAGATTGAGCCGAACGCCGGTTCCAGAGGGCGTTCGGCCGATCCATCGGCCGTCATAGGGAAAATCCTTGCCGATCGCCGTGGTCGGCAAGCTGGCCTGGATCTCCGGCACGGCCGCCATGACGGCGGCCACGAAGGTATTCGAGTTCGGGCCCGGCCAGACCACGTAGTCGCCTGGGCGGGCGTAGCGGTACTCAGCCACGGCTTTCCGGATTCGCGGCAGCATCGCCTCGGCCGCCGGGCCATCCGCCGCGAAGACGGTCTCGGGCGGGTTGCCGAACCACCGCCCGTCGGGGACGAAGCGGTCGATCCAGATCGGCTGTCCCCAGGCCGTGTAGTCGAATCGCCGATAGGCGCGCTCACCCGGTCCCTTGATGACGATCCAGCTGTGCGTCGCCACGATCCCACGCCAGCTCACCGTGCGTGCAGAAAAGACTCGCACGATCGCGCCCGGCTCACGCTCGGCGGGCGGAAGCAGCCCCGCGCTGGAGCGGTCGGCGAGCCGCCAATCCCCGCTGGCCCGCAGCCAGTAGAGGGTGGCGGAAATCGCGACGGGCACGATGAAGAGGGCTGCAAGCGCAAGAAGCGCGATCCGGATCAGGGTCACGAAGAGGCCGGGGCAGGGGAGAGCAGGGCGGCGAGACACCCTATCTGGGTATGGCCGAGCCCCCCGAGAATGCGACCGAAGCGGCGCACCCGTTCAGACGTGCCGGGTCACACCGAGCGAATCGAGCAAGAGCGTCGCCGCAAGGAGATCGGCGCATCCGCCGGGGCTGAGCCGCGCGGCCACGAAGGCGCGATGAACTGCGATGGCCCGATCACGCCAGCCAGGCGTGCCGACGCCGCCGGCTTCCGTGAAGGCCGAGGCGTCCGCCCGCGCAGCCGCCAACCCGTCCACCCCGCCGCGGTGGAGGAGATTCGTATCGTCGACCACGGCGAGCAGGGCGAAGAAGCAATCGACGCGCGCGGCCTCCGGATCACCGGGTGCGCGGGCGCGGCCCGACTGCAGCGCGGGCAACCCGATCGCCCGGATCGTGGGAAAACCCGCCGCCGCCTCGGCGCTCGCGCCACCGACCCCGTATCGCCGGATCACCCGGCCTCCATGGCTCACCGGGGATGCCGGCATGCAGGCGATCGCCGCGCCCCAGCGGGCTGCGACCGTCTCCGCGTAAGTCTCCGGGGAAACAGGCGTCCTGCCGATCACACCTGCGGCCGCGCAGATCAGGCCCAGCGAGAAGATCGCACCGCGATGGGCGTTGATCCCGCCGGTGGCACGCATCATCGCGGCTTCCGCCCGGATGCCGATCGCGCGGAGTTCCACCATCGCGGCGCCCTTCGCGCCCGCCCCGACCAGTTCGGCGAAGAACGGCCGCAGCGCCGCCGCGCTGCGCGTCAGGGTATCGGCATCCATATCGTCGTGGCTGCCCGAATCGACCGGGCTGACGAGGCCAGGTTTCGGAAAGGTCTCCAGCTCGTCGATCAGCGCAGCGTGCGCACGCGCCGCGACATGCCCAGCCCAGGAACCGTCGTGGCGCCCTCGGTCCTCGACGGACGGCATCGCGAAGCGGTCATCCTGGCGCAGGGTCGAGGCTCCCGGCGACACCCATCGGCGTCGCCCGTGACGGGACGGGTCACGACTGTATACCGGAACACCGCCCCGCCGTATCCGGGCTTGCCCGGTTTCCTCACGCCGCCGAGGCCACCGCCGGCGAGATCCGCTTGCGGGCCTTCAAATCCTCGGTGCTGCTCAGGAAGGCCTGAGCTTCCTCCTTGCGCTCGAAGACGTGGGGGGCGACGCCGCGCTTGGTCAGCGCCTCTTCCATCTTCAGGCGCAGGAAGGCGCTGGTCGCGTAGCGGGTCGTGGTGGCGTAGTAGTTCGCCTGGAGATACTGGAGCACGCCGGCGTAATCATCGACCAAGTTCTCGTTCAGCCGGAAGCCGTCGTGGTTGATGACGGCGTTGACCCGCTGGCCGGCCTTGCGGCACGCCTCGACGATGGTCATGCGCAGCTCGTCCATGTCGCCCTTCACCCGGCAGTACCAGCCCTCCAGGTTGATGAAGAGGATGTTGCGCTCGGCGTCGTAGCTGACGCGGGACTTCAGATCGAGGTTGAGCAGGTCCGAGATCAGCTCCATCGGCTCTTCGCGGAAGATGCGCGGATCCATCGGTACTGGGTTTCGCACCACGGGGGCGAAATCCATGTGGGCGAGGATGTCACGCTCAATGTCGATGCCGGGTGCCACCTCAATCAGCTCAAGCCCTTCAGGCGTCAGCTGAAAGACGCAGCGCTCCGTGACGTAGAGAACGGGCTGCGAGCGCTCGACCGCGTAGGGACCCGAGAACGTGTTCTGCTGGACCTGGGTGACGAACTTCCGCGCCTTGCCCTCGGTGACGATGCGCATTCGCCCATCGTTGACGGCGATCTCCAGCCCGCCGGCCGTGAAGGTGCCGGCGAACACGACGGTGCGGGCGTTCTGCGAGATGTTGATGAAGCCGCCGCAGCCGTTCAACTTGCCACCGAATTTCGAGGTGTTGACGTTGCCGGCGGCATCGCACTCGGCCATGCCCAGACAGGTCATGTCGAGGCCGCCGCCGTCGTAGAAATCGAACATCTGGTTCTGGTCGATGATGCAATCGGCGTTCGTGGCCGCGCCGAAGCTTGAGCCCGAAGCCAACACGCCACCCACCGCCCCGGCCTCGGTGGTCAGGGTGATGTAGGGGGTGATCTTCTCCTCGTTGGCCACCGACGAGATGCCCTCCGGCGTGCCGACACCGAGATTGACCACGCCGTTGGGCGGCAGTTCGAACGCGGCGCGGCGGGCGATGATCTTGCGCTCGTTGAGCGCCATCCGCTTGATGCCGGTAACCGGCACGCGGATCTCCCCGGCCAGCGCGGCGTCGTACACCACGCCGTAGTTCATCCGGTGCATCTCGGGCTCGGCCAGCACCACGCAGTCGACCAGGATGCCGGGTACGCGCACATCCTTCGGCAGCAGGTAGCCGTCATCGACGATGCGCTCGACCTGCGCGATGACGATGCCGCCGTTGTTGCGGGCCGCCATGGCTTGCGCGAGGCAGTCGAGGGTCAGCGCCTCCTTCTCGTAGGAGAGGTTGCCCGACGGATCCGCCGAGGTGGCGCGGATGAAGGCGACGTCGATCTTGGTGGCTGTATAGAACAGCCACTCCTCGCCATCGACCTCCACGAGCTTGACGATGTCCTCAGTCGTCAGCTCGTTGACCTTGGCGCCGCCATGGCGCGGATCGACGTAGGTTTTGAGGCCCACCTTGGAGAACAGGCCCGGCTGACCGGCCGCGCAGGCCCGGTAGAGCTGCGAGATCACGCCTTGAGGCAGATTGTAGCCGCGGATCAGGTTGTCCTGCGCGGCCTTTGCGACCTTCGGCATGCGCCCGAAATTCGCCGCGATGACCCGCGTGAGCAACCCGTCATGGTGCAGCCGACCGGTGCCGAGACCTTTACTATCACCCGCACCCGCCGTCATGATCAGCGTGAGGCCCCTGGGCGAGCCGGTCTCGACGAACCGCGTCTCGAGGGCGGCGTGCAGCGCCTCCGGAATGCAGCTCTGAACGAATCCCGTGGTGGTGAGAACGTCGTTCTCGCGAATCAGCGCGATCGCCTCCTGCGCCGAGATCACCTTGTTCTTCTTCATGGGGCCCGTGATCCTTCCAGACTTCCGATCGCGGCGCCGCTCGCAGGACGGACCGTTCCTGACATCATCACCTGCCGACTGCGTACGGCCGGGACGGATCCAGGCACCAGACCAGCTGAGTTTTTCATTCGCATTCTATTGCATCGCATCAATACATGCGGCGTTGCGGCAGGACCGTCGTCTCCGCCAACATGATAATCTATTATAGAGCCACGTCGCCTTTTAAAAACTCTTCGACCCAACGTCAGAAAAATTGTACCGCCGGGCGCGCAGAGACCGTAGCCGAGGACCGGGCATCCCACCCCCCCGATCGCCTCGCCGTCGCGCGCTGTCGTGGACCGGGGGCTCGCCAACGCAAATCTGCCGGCCCTCTGCAATCCAGACCGAATGAACCGGGGACCGACCAACAGCTCGAATCGGACGGCTCTCCGAGAGACCGCGGGATATGTGCCTCGATCACGCGAATAAGAAACTGATTATTTTCTAATGCGGCAAACCGAGAGATGCGATCTCCTAGAGACGACGCAGCAATTGGATGCGCATTTCATTTACACAACCGGCAGCGAATGCGCATAAATACGGCATGGGATGCTCACTAGGCATGCTGAGCTGATCACAGAGCTGATCGCATGCCCCTCGGCCGGCTTGGATCGCGGCGAATGACGGCCAAACCACCCAGTGGGCTGGCGCGGCCAGGGCTGGCACGGGCCTGGTTGGCACATGTCGTGCGAGGTGTGGGCAGCTCACAGCTTGCTGTGAGAGACCCAATAGCACGCTGACGAGGTGACAGGATGACGAGCGCTTCTGCATCCCGGTCGACGCGCCCGACGGTCGGAGTGATCGCCGTCCCCGACGCGACGCGCAAGGGCAATCAAGCGTACGACCTGTTGCGGCGCGAGATCGTCGCCTGCCGGTTGCTTCCGGGGATCCGCTTCACCGAGGCAGAGGTGATGGAGCGCTTCGCGATCGGGAAGGCGAGCTGCCGGATCGCCCTCCAGCGTCTGGCCCAGGAGGGTTTCGTCAGCTCGATGCCCCGGCACGGCTATCGGGTCAGCCCGGTCACCGTGAAGGATGTCGACGAGGTGTTCGCGCTGCGGATGGAGCTCGAACCGCTGGCGGCCCGGGCCGCCGCCGGCCGGGTGAACCGGGCACATCTGGAACGCCTGGAGCAGGCCTGCCGCCGCCGGATCACGGTGGAGATGGGCAACCAGATCGATTTCTTCCTCGAAGCCAACCGGGGCTTCCACCTCGCGATTGCGGCAGCGGCGGGGAACGGCCGCCTGTATCGAACCCTGTCGGGCCTGCTGGACGAGATGACCCGCCTCGTCGCCCTCGGCTTCGGCGTCCAGGGGGTGCGGCCGAACATCGAGAACGACCACACCGCGCTGATCGAGCATCTCGTGGCCGGGGACGCCGACAGTGCCGCGCTCGTCGCGCGCCGCCACGTCGAGACCTTCCGGGCCATGACGATGGAGAAGGTCATCGCAAGCCTGCGAGACACCGCCGTGGTCCCCTCATCCAGCCGGCCCCTGGCCGCGGGAGGCGAGCCGTGAACGCCGTCGAACTCAACCATGTCAGCAAGTGGTTCGACCGGCGCGAGGGCGGCCCGCTCCACGTCCTCGACACGATCGACATCGCGATCCCGCAGCACGCAATCGTCGCGATCCTTGGCGCATCGGGCTGCGGCAAGAGCACCCTCCTGAACATGATCGCCGGGCTGGTCGAACCGGATGAGGGCGCCGTCCTCCTCGACGGCATCCCGTCGCACGCCTTCCGCGACTGGCGGGCCATGACTTACATGTTCCAGGAGGATCGGCTGCTCCCGTGGCGCACGGCCGCGCAGAACGTCGCCTTCGGGCTCGAGGCCGGGCGCATGGGCCGGGCAGAGCGGGCGCGGCGGGTCGACGAGACTCTCCGCCTCGTCGAGCTCGATACCTTCCGCGACGCCTACCCGCATGAATTGTCCGGCGGCATGCGCAGCCGGGTGGCTCTGGCGCGCAGCCTCGTAACCGAGCCCAGGATCCTGCTCCTCGACGAGCCGTTCTCGAAGCTCGATCCCGAGATTCGCGCGCAGATGCACGCGGAACTGCTGCGCATCGCCGGTCTGCGGGCGATGACCCTGGTCTTCGTCACGCACGACGTCGAGGAAGCGGTCGTGCTGGCCAGCCAAGTGGTCGTCCTGCACCCGCGGCCGGGCCGGATCGGCACCGTTCGGACGATCGATCTGCCCTATCCCCGCGACCCCCTTTCCGCGGAGGTCGCCGAAGAGGTCCGCCGCTTGCGCATCAGCCTCTCCGCCGCGAGCGCGCGATGCTCGTAAAGACCCCGCCACGCCTGATCCGGCAGGCACGGACCTCCGGGGCCGGCCGAAGGGCGGGCGTGCTCCTGCAGCGGCTGGCCCTGCTCGCCCTTGCGCTGGTCGCGTGGCAGCTCGGGTCGCTGCACGCGCCGAGCTTCGTCTTGCCGAGCCCGGCGCGGGTCTGGCACACTTGGCTCGGGCTGGTGGCCACGCCCGGGTTCGCCGCCGATCTCGGCATCACGCTGGGCCGGATCGGCGCCGGTCTCGCCTTCGCGGCCCTGGTCGGGCTGCCGCTCGGCCTTTTGCTCGGCGCGAGCCCCCGCCTCGGCCGTTTCTTCGAGCCGGTGCTGACGGTGACCAACACGGTCTCGTCCGCGATCTGGGCGATCTTCGCACTGATCTGGTTCGGTCTCTCGAACTGGACCACGATCTTCGTGGTGTTCATGACCGCGATGCCGCTGATCCTGACCAACGTCTGGCAGGGCACGCGCACGGTCAGCACCGAGCATCTCGAGCTCGCCCGCACCTTCCGCATGCCGCGCCACAAGGTGCTGACCAAGATCTACCTGCCGACGATCCTGCCGGCCTTCTTCTCGGGCGCGCGCCTCGCCATCGGCTTCGGGGCGCGGGTCGTGCTCGTGGCGGAGTCGCTGGGAGCGAGCAGCGGCATTGGCTATCGCCTGCGACAGGCGGCGGACCTCGTCCAGACCGATCAGGTCTTCGCCTGGACCCTCACCCTCGTCGCCCTGATGATCGGGCTCGAGACGCTTGTCCTGAAGCCGGCGGAACAGCGCCTGTTCGCCTGGAAGAAGGTGGCGCAGCCATGACGGCCGGCGCCCCGCAGGGACACGCCCGTCGCATGGGCCACCATCGCAGGTTCTGGAGAACACCTTGAAACGGATCCGCGTCCTCGCCGCCGCCGCCGCACTGTGCGCACTCGGCCTGCCCGGCCTCGCGCGCGCCGAGACGGTGCGCATCGGCTACTGGAGCTCCGGCATCAGCCTCGGCTTCGGCGCCGTGCTGGAGGCCGGCAAGTTCATGGAGAAGGAAGGCCTGACGGCCGAGTACATCAAGTTCCCGGACGTAAACGCGCCGACCAAAGCCATGGCGGCCGGGGCAATCGATTTCGCGATCGCGGCGAGCGCTGGAACGGCGCTGAGCGTCACCGCCGACGGGCTGCCGATGAGCATCGTTCTGGCGACGCAGGTGGCCGATCTCGACTTCGTCGTCCCGGCGGACTCGCCGATTCGGACGATGGCCGACCTCAAGGGCAAGAAGATCGGCACGTCGCCGGCGGGCAGCGGCACCGCCGCCATCGCGGCGGCGATTCTGGAGACCAATCACGGCCTCAAGCTCACGGATTATCAGGCCGTACCCGGCAACGATTCCCGGCTGGCGCAATTTCTCGTCCAGAAGGACATCGACGCGGCGGCCCTGCGCACCGTGACGCTGGCGCTCCTGTCGGACATGAAGCTGCGCCGGCTCGGCAGCTTTCGCGCGGAGTGGAAGCAGCTCACCCGGCAGGACGCGCCGCCGGTCCTCGGTGTCGGCTTGATGCGCAACGCCTGGATGGCGCAGAACCCGGACGCGCCCGCTAAGGTGGTGGCAGCGATGCGCAAGGCCTACGCCTTCGGCAAGGCCGACAAGGCGGCCGTGGCTGGGATCCTGAAGGCTGCCGCGAACCTGAGCGATGTCGACGCCGCGGCCTACGCGGGCCTCTGGGACGGCATCTACACGGTCAGCCTGGAGCCCGCCGACATCGCCTCGCTGAAGCGGGAGTTCGACGTGTTCAAGGCGGTCGGCGTCGTCCAGGGCAGCCTGCCCGACGCGGCCCTGGCTCCTGGCCCCTACGAGCGGTCGAAGACGATCCCGTAGCCTTCCCGACCTACAGAAGAGGGTTTTCACGATGGCTGAAACCATGAAGGCGCTCGTGCTGGAGGCGCACGGTGATATCGACACGCTGAAGGTGGTGAACGACTATCCGAAGCCGTCCCCCGGCGCGGGCGAAGTCGTGATCCGGGTCGGCGCGTCCTCGTTCAACTACCATGACGTGTTCACCGTGAAGGGCATGCCTGGCATCAAGGTGCCGATGCCGGTGGTGATCGGCCTCGACATGGCCGGACAGATCGTCGAGCTCGGCGACGGCGTCGCGGAGTGGCGCGTCGGCGACCGAGTGCTGGTCAACCCGCTCAACAAGGCCAAGGGCCTGATGGGCGAGATGCTCGACGGCGGTATGGCCGAGTATTGCCGGGTTTCGACGAGCCAGCTGATCGCGATGCCGCCGGACGTGAGCTACGCAGATGCCGCCTCGCTGCCGGTGGCCTACGGCACGGCCCACCGCATGCTGGTCACCCACAACACGGTGAAGGCCGGCGACACGGTCCTGATCCTCGGCGCGAGCGGCGGCGTCGGGACGGGCTGCGTGATGCTGGCCAAGCAGCTCGGCGCCGAGGTGATCGCGTGCGCAGGCAGCGAAGAGAAGATGGCGGCGCTTAAGGCACTGGGCGCCGACCACGTCGTCAATTACCGCGAAACCGACTTCTCCAAGTGGGCGATCCAGCAGTACGGCAAGCCCCAGCGCCGGACCTACGAGGGCGGCGTCGACGTGGTGATCAACTTCACCGGCGGCGACACCTGGGTGCCCTCGCTCAAGTGTTTGAAGCGCGGTGGCACGCTGCTCGTCTGCGGAGCGACCGCAGGGCACGATCCGAAGGAGGATCTCCGCTATATCTGGAGCTTCGAGCTCAAGGTGATCGGCTCCAACAGCTTCTACGACGACGACCTGTCGGCTCTGATGGAGATGATCCAAGCCGGCACGCTGAAGCCGACCATCGACAAGCTCCTGCCCCTCGAAGAGGCAGCCGAGGGCCTGCGGATGATCCGCGACCGCGAGGTCATGGGCAAGATCGTCGTCACCCCCTGACGCCAGCCCGAGGTCGCGCCTTCGGCTGCGTTACCGCCGCCTTGCACCGAGGGGCTTTCCCCCTGCCCCTTGCGGGGAGGGGTCAGGGGTGGGGGTGGCGCAGAAGGCACCACAGCGCCCCATCCTGAGCCACCCCACCTCCAACTCCTCCCCACAAGGGGGAGGAGAGTCCTGCCCGAGGAGACCCCGAAGCCATGTCAGACACCCCCCTCAGCAAGGAGCAGGTCGAGGCGCTGCTGCTGCGCGGCCCATTCCACCAGTGGCTCGGCCTCTCGGTGGTCGCCGTCGGCGAGGGCACGATCGAGCTGAAAGCAACGTGGCGGCCGGAATGGGTCGTCAACGCCGAGCGCGGCTACGTCCACGGCGGCATCCTGGCAACGCTCGTCGATCTCACCGCCGACTGGGCGCTGGTCTCCAAGACCGGGCGGGGCGTTCCCACTGTCGACCTGCGCGTCGACTACCATCGCGCGGCGATGCAGGGCGATCTCACCTGCCGCGGCACGGTGGTGAAGTTCGGCAACCAGCTCTCGGTGGCCGAGGCGCAGATTCTCGACGATTCAGGCCGCCTGCTCGCGAGCGGCCGCGGCGTCTACATGACGGCGCCGGCCAAATGACCGGGGGCCACCCCGCCGCCCCGGCGGACGGGGCCCTCGACCACGTGGTGATCAACGTGTTGCGGCGGATGGACGAGGCGGCGGACCTGTTCGCCGCCCTCGGATTCCGGCTAACGCCCCGCGGCCACCACTCGCTTGGCTCCATCAACCACCTTATGATGACGCCGGGCCCCTACCTGGAACTCGTCGGCGTGCCCGAGAACGGCGCGCAGCGACAGGACGTTCTGGACAGCCCCTTCGGCCTGAACGGCCTCGTGGTGGCAAGCCGGGACGCCGACGCGACCCAAGCCCGCCTCGCCGCTGTAGGACTCGCGGCCGGCCAGCCCGTCGCTTTTACGCGTCCGGTGATTGTCGGTGGACGCGAGGAAGCGGCCCGGTTCCGTACGGTGCGGGTCCCGGCACACTTATTTCCGGCGGGTCGTCTCTACCATTGCGAGCACCTGACCCCGGATTTCGTCTGGCGCACAGAATGGCTCGACCATCCGAACGGCTTTTCGGGGATCGACACGCTGACGATCGAGAGCCCCGCACCCGAGGCCGACGCCCCTCTCTACGCGGCCGCGAGCGGCGCGCCGGCCGAGGCGGCGGGTGGCGTCTGGACCCTCCGGCTCGGAGAGACGCGGATCGCGATCGTGCCGGGACTGGCGGCCCGCTTCGCCGCCCTGGCGTTGCGCTTCCGCGGCCTCGACGCCCTTGAGGCCCGCGCGGCTGCCCTTCCGGCGGCGACGTGGGTCCGGCACGGGCCGGACACGGCCGAGCTGACGCTGCCGGCCTTCGGTCTCCGTCTCCCGTGCAGGGCAGCCCCATGATGCGCCCGGCCACCGATGTGACCAATCTCGGCGACCTCGTCGATCGGTCCGGACCGCCGGACAAGCCGCTGATCATCGGCGTCGCACCCGATGGCGAGCCCGAGGTGATGACTCGCGCCGACCTCGACGCCCGAGCCGACGCCTTCGCGCGAGGCCTCGCGCGTGGCGGGATCGCCCGCGGGACGCGGATCGCGATCCTCGCGGCCAACCGGCCCGACACCATCGCGGCGCTTCTCGGCGCGATGCGGGCCGGCGTGGTTCCGATCCCGGTCAATCACAAGTTTCCGCCGGCCACGATCACCGCCGTGCTTGACGATTGCGGCGCACAGCTCGTGCTCTGCGACGGCCCGCGTCGGGCGATGCTGGCGGAGCTCGATCTCGACGTTCGGGTCGCCGTGTTCGACGATGGGGGGCGGGACGGCTTTGCGGCCTGGCTCGATCCCGGCCCCTTCGTGCCGATCGTGCCCGAGCCCGACGAAGCAGCCCTGTTCCTCTATACGTCCGGCTCCACGGGGCGACCGAAGGGCGTGCGGCTGAGCCATGCCAGCCATCTCTGGGTGGCCCGGACGCGCGCCGCGGAGACGGACCTGCGCGACGACCGGTTGCTCGTGGCGGCACCGCTCTACCACATGAACGCCCTGGCCCTGGCGCTCCTCGTCTGTGCGGCCGGCGCCACGATGGTGCTGCTGCCGCAATTCGAGGCCCGGGCCTACATCGCGGCGATCGACCGACACAGCTGCACGTGGCTCACCGCCGTGCCGCCGATGATCGCCATGATGCTGCGGGAGCCTGATCTCCTCGCGGAGGCCGACCTCACCGGCGTGCACACGGTGCGAATGGGATCGGCGCCGGTCAACGACGCCCTGGCCCGGCAGATCCGCACCCTTCTGCCGAACGCCCGCATCCTCAATGCCTACGGCACCACCGAGGGCGGCCCGGTCGTGTTCGGCAACCATCCGGACGGCCTGCCGACGCCAGTCGCGTCAGTCGGCGCGCCGCATCCCCAGGTCGTATTGCGCCTTGTCGGGCCCGATGGACCGGAGATCGGCATCCTGCAGGTGCGCAGCCCCGCGATCATGCTCGGTTACCACAACCGGCCGGACGTGCCGGTGCCGATCACGGCGGACGGCTTCTACGACACCGGCGACGTTTTTCGCCGCGACGCGGACGGATTCTACTATTTCGTCGGCCGGACCGACGACATGTTCGTCTCCGGCGGCGAGAACATTTTTCCCGGCGAGGTCGAGATCGTGCTGGAGCGCCACCCCGCGGTGCTCCAGGCCTGCGTGGTGCCCGTGGACGACGCCATCAAGGGCACCAAGCCCGTCGCCTTCGTCGTCCGCCGGCCCGGGGCCCTTGTCGACGAGGCCGCCCTCAAGGCACACGCGCTTGCCCACGCGCCGGCCTATCAGCATCCTCGCCGGGTCTGGTTCGTCGACGCGCTGCCGCTGGCCTCGACCAACAAGATCGACCGCGCGGCCCTGCGCCTGCGCGCCGAGGAGACGATCAGAACCGCGTGACGGGACGGATCGGATGGCCGATCGCCGCGATCCCGTCCCGATTGCTCGACCTGCGATCGCCGTCCGACCCTCGGCATGGCAGCGAACGGTTCTACCACCAGCCGGCGCGCATCTCGGGTGCCGGGTCACGGCGGGTGGTCGGAGGATGCAATGAGCGATCGAGGGCGGCCATGACCCGGCGCACCGCCTCCTCGTAGCGCGCCGAGACCGGATCGCGCGGGCGCGGCAGATCGATCGCGACGGTCTCTTCGAGCCGGCCCGGCTTCGGCCGCATCACCACGACCCGGTCGGCCAGCGTCACGGCCTCACCCACGTCATGCGTGACGATCAGGATCGTGGGTTTTGACGCGGCCCAGAGATCGAGCAGCTGCTCATGCAGGCCGCGGCGCGTGAAGGCATCGAGCGCGGAGAAAGGTTCATCAAGCAGCAGCACCCGCGGCCGCGGGACGAACGCCCGGGCGATGGCCACGCGTTGCTGCTGACCGCCGGACAGCTCCCGTGGCCAGCGGCGGCCATGCTCGGCCAGACCGACCCGCTCCAGGGCTTCGGCGACACGTGCCCGGTTCTCCGATCGCCCGAGACCGACAAGACCGAAGCCGACATTATCGGCGACGGTCAACCAGGGCAGCAGCCGCGGTTCCTGGAAAACCACGCCGACACGGGGATGCGGCTCAAGGATCTTCTCGCCAGCGACCTCCACGGCCCCCGCGCTGGCGCGATCGAGTCCCGCGATCAGCCGAAGCAACGTCGTCTTGCCGCAGCCGGATCCGCCGATGAGCGCGACGATCTCGCCGGGCGCGGCCGACAGGCCGATGTCGGAAAGCGCCTGCGTGCCGTCCGCATAAGTCTTTGAGAGGGCATCGACGATCAGCACAGGCAATCCTGGAACGAGCGAAACATTACAGAGTGCGAGACGAGACCAGAACCCCACCACCTTGGCGTTCGGCCATTACAGGCTTTCCCGCGCCGTATCCTGCCAGCGCGTCAAGGGGCGGGTCAGCACGACGAAGAGCGTATCGGCCAGCTTCCCGGCCAGCGCGAAGGCGATGATCGCGGCGAGGATCTGATCGGGCTTGCCGAGTTGCTGGCCATCGACGAGCAGGTAGCCGAGGCCCTCGGAGGCCCCCATGAGTTCGGCCGCGACCACGAAAAGGAAGCCGAGACCGAGGCCGGTGCGCAGCCCGACCAGGGTCGCCGGCAGCACTGCGGGCAGCAGGATGCGCCGGGCCATGGCGAGGCGCGACAACCGATAGATCCGTCCGACCTCGACGAGCTTGCGATCGACCGATGCGATCGCTCCGGACACGCCGACATAGACGGGAAAGAAGACCCCGACGGCGATCAGCAGGACCTTCGGCGTCTCCAAGATACCGAACCAGAGGATAAAGAGTGGGACCCAGGCGAGCGACGGAACCGCGCGCAGCGCCTGCAGGCTCGGATCGCAGATCCGGCGCACCAGCGGCAACATCGCGACCGCGGTACCCATCAGAATCCCGGCGGCGGCGCCCCCGAGGAAACCGAGGCCGACGCGGATCAGCGTCGCTTCGACGTGGGACAGGAGATCGCCCGACGCGGCGAGTTCGAAAAGCGTGGCGCCGATCCGGCTCGGCGGCGGCAAGAGGCGCCCGGATGCCGCACCGGTATCGACCGCGATCTCCCATCCGACCGCAAGGGCCATCGGAAGCGCGAGCGCGAGACCGACCCCGAGGCCGACGCGGCCACCCTGTCGCAACACTGGCATCCCCGCCTCAACGGCCGGCGACAGGATTATTGAAGCGCGTATCGAGCAGAGCATCGACCGCGGCGGCGACATCCGTGCCGGCTGGGATCACCCCGGCCTGCTGAAGGGCAATGCCAGCCGCTTTGATCGCTTCCGCCTGCGCAGGTCCGATCGTCGGCTGCGACAGGTCGGTGCGCTCCAGTTGGCGGGCGATCACCGGTTCGGGCAGCTTGGTGGCGGCGACCAGGGACGCGCTGAGCGCCTGCGGGTTGGCCAGCGCGTAGGCCCGGGCGCGCTCGTAGGCCGCTATGACCGCCTGAACGAGATCGGGATGGGCCTGCGCGAACGCCTCGCGGACATCGAGCAGGCCCCAGGTGTTGGCCGCTGCGTCGCGGTAAAACAGCACGTCGCCGTTCTCGATCTCGGCCGCGGCCATCATCGGGTCGAGCCCCGCCCAGGCGTCGACGTCCCCGCGGTCGAGGGCGGTACGCCCATCCGCATGCTGGAGCAGGACGAGCTTGGCGTCCTTCTCGGTCAGGCCTGCACCCTGGAGCGCGCGGATCAGGAAGATGTGCGGATCGGTACCCCGGGTTACCGCGACGCGTTTCCCCTTCAGGTCGGCGGGCTTGGCGATGCCGGCGTCCTTGCGGGTGACAAGGGCCGTCCATTCCGGGCGCGAGAAGGCGTAGACCGCGCGGATTGGATTGCCGTTGATCCGCGCCACGAGGGCGGCGGCGCCCGCCGCCGAGCCGACATCGATCGCGCCGGCATTCAGGTACTCAAGCGCCTTGTTCGATCCGAGCGATTGGACCCAGCGGACCTTGATACCCTTCGGCGCCAGCGCTTCCTCCAGAAAGCCCTTCTCCTTCAGCAGAAGGCCGACCGGATTGTAGGTCGCCCAATCGAGGCGGATCTCCGTCGGATCCTCGGCGTGGGCCATCTGCCCGAACGATCCCGGCAGGATCGCCAGGGCGAGGCCGGCGGCCAGGACGAGTCTGCGGGTTGCGGACATCAACGATACCTTGAGAAGCGTCGCCCTGCGGAAATGGCGGATCGTGGAGAGCTCAGGAAAGAATCGCGCGGTCAAGTCAAGCAGGGGCCAGTCCAAAAGATCGCGCGCCTCAACCGCGCGATCCAAGTGTTGTCGCGACGCGGATAGGAAATTGCGGCGTGGCGGGCCGCCCGGATCGCAATCGCCGGAGATGCTTTTCCCATCACCCCCGGTCGATCGGCCACGCGCAAGAGACCCAAAGTATTTTCTGGAAAACGATTTAAATCAAAAGGATAATTCCGCCAATCCAACGCCATCTCGGCAATTTCAAACGCGTCTTCATCTCGGGATGAAGAATTTTCTTGTTGTCGCCCTCCCAACTGTCGCCGAGCGATCCGTCGACAAATGCGCATGAAGATAGATTGCGAAGAAATATTTTGCTCCCGCAAAGGCTCAATTTGCATCGTCCTTCTGCATGAACCGAAATATATGGAAGACCTTTTCGTTGGATCATCCGGACCCCGATGGGGGGGGCGCGGCTTTCTCGGGGAGGCTACGAACGGCGTCCCACCGATCAGGCCGCAAATCCCCGCCAAGGCCGTCACCCTTCAACGGTCGGGTGTCGTCGGCAGCCGCGCCCAAGCTGGCGGAAAACCGATCTTCCCGTCTCCAGCTTGGCAGGCGTCGAAGCGGACGGCGACAGACGGCTCCGACCTGCCCGCAGCCCGGAACCGACTCATGTCGAATGGCCGAAATCCATGACGACGGCGAGCGGGGAGAACATCGATAGTCTCGGACCGCAGAACTCCGAAACAACGCTCCTCAAACGGGTCGAAATTCGATAGTTGCTACTCTTGCACGGTTTGTTGTGTTTTGGGACATGAAGAAGAACGTTCATCTACAAGATGACTTTGAAAAGTGCGTACCGTGCCTGCAGCGACCCGTCGTGTTTTCCTGTCCGGCGCCCTAGCCATGACCCTCGGACCGACCCGTGCAGCAGCGGGGCCGCTGCGGGTCGTAGCGTCGGCCGTTCCACACGTAGAAATCCTCGACTTTGTCGCGGGCAAGCTCGCCGCCGACCTCTCTCTGAAGATCATTGAGATCTCGGGCGATCTTCGCCCGAACGCCCTGCTGCGGGATGGCGACGCCGACGCCAACTACTTCCAGCACGTGCCCTTCCTCCGCACGGAGGAGGCCGCCATGGGGGTACGCTTCGCCGTCGTCGCGGCGGTGCATATCGAACCGCTCGGGTTGTACAGCCGTCGCGTCAAAGCGCTCGATGCCTTGCCGGCAGGCGGTGTCGTCTCCCTGTCGAACACCGTCTCGAACACCAATCGCGGGCTGTTGCTGTTGCAGGCCAACGGGTTGATCCGGCTGCGCGCGAAGGACGCGGGTGCGCTCGCAACCCTGGATGACATCATCGCGAATCCGAAAAACCTTCGCTTCGTCGAGATCGCGCCGCCGCAATTACCGCGCTCCCTCGATGACGTCGCCCTCGCGGTGATCAACGGCAATTACGCGTTGGAAGCGGGGCTGGAGCCCGCGCGGGATGCGCTCGCGCTCGAACGCGCCGAGGGCAACCCGTATGCGAACGTCCTCGTCACGACCGAGGGCCTGGTGAAGGATGCCCGCGTGCTGCGCCTCGGCACGCTGCTGACCTCGGCCGAGGTCGCAGCGTTCATCCGCACCCGCTACCGCGGCTCGGTCCTGCCTGTCCGCCCGTCCTGACCAGCGCAGCTCCCGCACAGAGCTCGAAACCTCGACAACTTGCCGGGTCTCACCTGAGCCGGCAGACCGGAGTCCACGACCGATGCGCTTTCTGAAGACCGTCGCCCTCGCCTTGTTCTGCCTGGGCACAATAGCGGCACAGGCCGAGACCCTGAGGATCGGAACCGTGCCGGGCGCCTACAGCGATGCGCTCAACGCGGCCGCCCCGGAAGCCAAGGCGCAGGGCATCGAGCTGAAGGTGATCGAGTTCAGCGACTGGACAACGCCGAACGTCGCCCTCGATGCCGGCGATATCGACCTGAACTTCTTCCAGCATCGGCCCTTCATGGAGAACACCGCGAAGCAGAAGGGCTACCGGTTCGACATCGTCGGGCTCGGCATTCTACAGAATATCGGGCTGTTTTCCCTCAAGCATAAGAGCCTGGATCAGATTCCAGCAGGCGGGAAGGTCGCCATCGCCAACGATCCGGTGAACCAGGGCCGCGCCCTTTTGCTCCTCCAGAAAGCCAACCTGATCAAGCTCAAGGACGGCGTCGGCTTCCTCGGCACCGTCGATGACATCACCGAGAACCTGAAGAGGCTGACATTCACCGAGGTCGAGGGACCGCAGCTGGTGCGGATCACCGGTGATGTCGATCTCGCGCAAGGCTACCCGCATTTCATCGTCGCCGCCGGCACCTTCGATCCGACAAGCGGGCTGATCTATTCCGGAATCGAGGACAAGCTGTTTGCGGTGAGCTTCGTCACCAAGGCATCGCGCAAGGACGATCCGACCATCAAGAAATTCGTGGCGCTATTCCAGAACTCCGAGGCCGTGAAGCAGCAGATCCACACCGCCTTCGCCGGCAGCGACAAGCTCTACCTGCTCGCATGGCGGAAATGACCATGGCGGTTCTGGCCCTGGACAGTCTCGGGACGGCACGCGCGGCCACACCGAGGGTGGCGGCTCCCGATGCGATCCCGCTCACCCGGGTGGATGCAGGCGCACGCGGAACCGTTCGGTTCGAGAATGTTTCGAAGACGTTCCGCTCCGCGTCCGGCGAGGTCTTCGCGCTCGACGACGTCAGCCTCGACGTTTCGTCCGGCGCGATCTTCGGCATCATCGGCCGCTCCGGCGCCGGGAAATCGACCCTGCTGCGCACGGTCAACCGGCTGGAGCAGCCGACGTCGGGCCGTATGCTGGTCGATGGCGAACCGATTGCCGCTTTGGGCACCGACGGGCTCGTGGCCCTGCGGCGCCGCATCGGTATGATCTTCCAGCACTTCAACCTGCTGTCGGCCAAGACCGTCCGCCAGAACGTGGCCCTGCCGCTCACGGTGGCGGGGGTCGGCAAGGCGGAAATCGCCCGCCGGGTGGAGGAGGCGCTGCGCCTCGTCGGCCTGGCGGGCAAGGCGGAGACCTATCCGTCCCGCCTGACGGGTGGGCAGAAGCAGCGCATCGGCATCGCCCGCGCCCTGGTGAGCGACCCCGAGATCCTGCTCTGCGACGAGGCGACCTCGGCCCTGGACCCCGAAACCACCCTGTCGATCCTGAGCCTGCTGCGCGACATCAACCGGCGGCTCGGTCTAACCATCATCCTCATCACCCACGAGATGAGCGTGATACGCGAGATCTGCACCGACGTCGTGGTGCTGGAGGCGGGCCGGATCGCCGAGTCCGGGCCGGTCTGGCGGGTCTTCGGCACGCCGGAGCACCCGGCGACGCGGGCGCTGCTCGCCCCCCTGACCCGCGACCTGCCGGAGGATCTGGCGGGGCGGCTCACGCCCCACCCGACACCCGGCAGGAAGGCTGTGTTGCGGATCACCTATTCCGGGCGGACGCCGCCCGACCTGTCGGCCCTCGTCGCGGCCACGGGCGGACCGGTGCAATTGCTGCAGGCCGGCATCGAGCGGATCCAGGGGCATGCGATCGGCCACCTGCTGATCGCCGCCGGCCCGGAGGCAGAGGCCCGCCTCCGGGCCATCAGGGAAACCGTCGCAGGGATCGGCTATGTCGCCGCAGATGATTGACCGCCTTTGGCAGGCGGCGTTCGACACGCTGTTCATGGTCGGAGTCTCCGCCGGGATCGCCGTGCTCGTCGGCATTCCCCTCGCGCTGTTCCTCGTCACCTCCGAGCCCGGCGGGATCTTTTCGGTGCCGCGGGCGAACCGCCTTGTCGGCATGGTGGTGAACGGTTTCCGCGCCGTGCCCTTCATCGTGCTGCTCGTGGCGCTGATCCCATTCACCCGGTTCGTTGTCGGCACCACCATCGGGGTCTGGGCCGCAATCGTCCCGCTCGCCGTGAGCGCGACGTCGTTCTTCGCGCGGATCGCCGAGGTCTCGCTGCGGGAGGTTGATCCCGGGCTGATCGAGGCGGCGCAATCCATCTGCTGCCGTCGTCGCCACATCCTGCTCCACGTGCTTCTGCCCGAGGCCCTGCCGGGGATCGTCGGTGGCTTCACCATTACGGTCGTGTCGATGATCGGCGCCTCGGCGGTGGCCGGCGCGGTCGGTGCGGGCGGACTCGGCGACGTCGCCATCCGCTACGGCTACCAGCGCTTCGACACGACAGTGATGTCCGTGGTGATCGCGATGCTGATCGTCCTCGTGTGTCTTGTGCAGGTCGCTGGCGACAGCGTAGTGCGCAGGCTCCGGGCGCGATGACGGCCCCCCGCAAGGAGATCCGTCTCAACGCGTTCAACATGAACTGCGTCGGCCACATCAACCACGGCCTGTAGACCCACCCGCGCGACCAATCTAGCGCCTACAACACGCTGCGCTACTGGACCGATCAAGCAAAGCTTCTTGAGCGCGGCCTGTTCGACGGGATGTTCATCGCCGATATCCTTGGCGTGTACGACATCTACGGCGGCGGCATCGACGTGACCGCGCGGGAGGCCGTGCAATTGCCGGTGAACGACCCGACGCTGATCGTCCCGGCCATGGCGGCGGTAACGGAGCATCTGGGCTTCGGCGTCACCGTCAACGTCTTCGCGGAGGCGCCCTACACCTTCGCCCGGCGGTTCTCGACGCTCGACCACCTCACCGGCGGCCGGGTCGGCTGGAACATCGTCACGGTCTATCTCGAAAGCGCCCATCGCGGCCGGGGCGAAGCGCTGCCGGTCCATGATCGCCGCTACGATTACGCCGACGAGTATCTGGAGGTGCTCTACAAGCTCTGGGAAGGAAGCTGGGACGATGACGCGGCGCGCCGGGACCGCGCGGCGCGCGTCTTCAGCGATCCGACGAAGATCCGGCCGGTCTCCCATCGCGGCGAATTCCTGGCGGTCGAGGGCACCCATCTCTGCGAGCCTTCGCCCCAACGGACGCCGGTTCTCTACCAGGCGGGCGCCTCCGGCCGCGGCCGCACCTTCGCGGGTCGACACGCCGAATGCGTGTTCATCTCGGCCCGGGACAAGCCATCCGCCCGCGACGCCGTGCGTGCAATCCGCACGGAGGCCGCCGCGGCCGGGCGCGACCCGCAGGACGTGAAGGTGTTCATTGGCATCGCCGTCATCCCCGGCCGCACCCGGGCGGAGGCCGAGGATAAGCGCGCCGAGTACATGCGCCACGCCAGCGCCGAGGCCGGGCTCGCGCATTTCTCGGACTCCACCGGCATCGACTTCGCCCGCTACGGCCTCGACGAGCCGATCCCCTATGCACCCGGCAACGCGATCCAGTCGGCGACGGCGGCGGCTGCCAAACGCGGTCTGACCAAGCGCGATCTCCTGGGGGAACTCGGCCTTGGCGGGCGCTACGCTGTACTGACCGGCGACGCCGTGTCCGTCGCCGATGAGTTGCAATCTTGGGTTGAAGAAGGCGAAGTGGACGGGTTCAACCTCAGCCCGATCGTCGTGCCGGAGAGCTTTTCCGACTTCATCGACCTCGTGATCCCCGAGCTTCAGGATCGCGACCTCTACAAGACTGCCTACGCGCCCGGATCACTTCGGCGGAAGCTGTTCGGCGAGGGCGACCACCTCCCCGACCGCCACGCTGCCCATTCTTTCCGGAACATACATCGGCTTTGACACGCGGCGCGGTAACGATCGAATGGACACTATCTTATGTTATCAAATCGAAATCCGACCCTGAGCCGCTGTATCATGCGCGAACGGCTTTTCCGGTTCGGTGGGTGACTGCGCGACCCTGTAGCCCTCGCTCCACGGTATCGATTGCAGCGCACATCTACCGTTCCGCCCTGGAACGCGGAGCGCGCGGAGAGGCCGGCCATGCTGCGGCCGAGGAAAGCGTGCCCTATCGGGACATCGCAAAGGCAATCGGTCGCCAGCTTGGCGCCAGCCAGATCGCCGCCCCCTTGGGAGGGGGAAGCGCCTTTTGGCCCGCTCGCGATAGGGGGCGCGAGCAACGGGCCGGCCTACATCACACGGTCGGTGATGGTCTGAGCATAGGGCACCGAGTTCCGGAACGAGGGCCGCTGCTCTAGGCGATCGCTGAGCGCAACAAGGTTCGGGTAGAGATCCCGCCAGGGCAATTCGGCAAAGCGAACCGACAGATAGCCGACCACTGTGCCGGCCGCGATGTCGCCGAGGCCGAAGCGGTCACCCACCGCCCATTCGCGGTCGCCGACAAGGCGCGCGATCTCGGCCAGGCCGCCCTCGATCTTGCGGCGTTGGCGCGCCAACCAGGGGGCACTCGCGTGCTCGCCGCGCTGGCGCTCGAAGAAGGTGAGCACCAAGGCGTCGCAGATACCGTCGCACAAAACCTCGAGCTTGCGCGCCGCGAGCGAGCCAGCAACATCGTCAGGCAGCATCGGCGTCTCGGGGTGCATGAGGTCGAGGTATTGCAGGATGTAGCTCGATTCGTAGACGCTGCCGCCATCGGGCAGCAGCAGCACAGGTAGCTTCTCCAGCGGATTGTGGAGCGGCAGGCTGGTCGTGGAATCCCACGGCACCTCGGTCAGCAATTCGAACGGCAGTCCCTTCTCGGCGAGGGCGATTCGTACCTTTCGGGCGTAGGGGCTCGGGGTCGCGCTGATCAGCTTGAACATCGTCGAGTCCCTAAAACCTATTCGGCCGGCACGGTTTCGAAACGCGCGCGATCGGTGGCGCCCTGATGGCTGCGGTCGAGGCGCGAGACCAGCCAGCAGGTCACGAAGGCGAGCGGCAAGGTCACAAGGGCCGGCGGATCGAGCGGAAAGAGCGGGGCAGCGTGCCCCAGGACCTTCACCCAAACCGCCGGTCCGAGCACCGTGAGGACCAGCGCGCTCACCAAGCCGGCTGTGCCGCCGGCGACGGCGCCGAGCGTGGTCAGGCCGCGCCAGTACAGCGCCAGGATCAGAACCGGGAAGGTCGACGAGCAGGCGACCGCGAAGGCGAGGCTGACCATGTAGGCGACGTTCTGGCCCTTGAAGGCGATGCCCAGGCCGATCGCCACGAGGCCCAGGACCAAGGTTGCGATGCGCGAGACCTGGACCTCCCGGCGCTCGTCGACGCGCCCACGCCGGAACACGCTGGCGTACAGATCGTGGCTGACCGCGCTGGCTCCGGCGAGCGTCAGCCCGGCCACGACGGCCAGGATGGTGGCGAAGGCCACAGCCGAGACGAAGCCCATCATGGCGTCCCCTCCCACGGCGTGGCTGAGATGAATCGCCGCCATGTTGCCGCCGCCCCGCAGCATCCCGGCCGCGTCGACATAGGCGGGATTGCCGGCCGTCAGCGCCACGGCACCGAAGCCGAGCAGGAAGATCAGGGCGAAGAAGGCGTTCATGAAGGTCGCCGCCCAGAACACCGAAAGGCGCGCGGCGCGGGCATCCGGCACGGTGAAGAACCGCATCAGGATGTGCGGCAGACCCGCCGTGCCCAGCATCAGCGCGAGACCCAGGGAGAAGGCCGAGAGCGGATCCTTGGCCGGAAACTGCGGCGCGAGGATCGCCGCGCCTTTCGGATGAACGGTCGCCGCCCGCGCCAAAAGGGCATTGAGGTCGAAGCCGAAGCGGGCGAGCAGCAGGCCGGCGATGGTGAAGCCGGCAATCAGAAGAAGCACTGCCTTGACGATCTGAACCCAGGTCGTCGCCACCATGCCGCCGAACATGACGTAGCAGACCATCAGCACGCCGACGACGAACTCGGCGTAGAGATAGTCGAGGCCGAACAGCAGCTGGATCAGCTGACCGGCGCCGACCATCTGGGCGATGAGATAGAACGCCACCACGACGAGGGAGGCGCAGGCCGCGAACACACGAATCGGACGCTCGGCGAGGCGGGTGCAGACCACGTCGGTGAAAGTGAAGCGTCCAAGCCGCCGCAGCTTCTCAGCCAGCAGGAACACCACGATCGGCATGCCGGTGGTGTAGCCCACCGCGTAGATCAGGCCGTCGAAGCCGTTGGCGACGACGAGGCCTGTCAGACCCAGGAAAGCGCCGGCCGACATGAAGTCGCCCGCGATGGCAAGGCCGTTCTGAAACCCGGTGATGCGTCCGCCCGCGGCGTAGAAATCCTGCGCCGAGTGGGTGCGCCGCGCGGCCCACCAAGTGATCCAGAGGGTGAGCGCTACGAAGACGAGGAAGAGGCCGATCGCCACGAGGTTCATGCCGCGCGTCCCGGGTCAGGAGCGTGCGCGGAAGACCCGCGCCTCGGCACGGTTCGCGACCACGACGTAGAGACCGGTGAGCACGACCCCGAGGCCGATCACGCCAAGCCCCAGGACGAAAGCCGCGTTGACGCTGCCACCCGGGACGAGAGGCGCGGCGCACCAGGCCGGCGCGAAGGCGCAGAGCCCGATGAAGCCGAAGAACGCAGCGGCGAGCAGGCCCAATAGGAAAAGCCCGAGACCGAGCGGCTCGGTAGCGGAGGCAGGGGGTTCAGGGCTCACAGCAGGTCTCGGTCAATTGATCGCCCCGGGTGATTGCACGGCCCATGCCAGTCCTGATTCCCGAGCTATGCCGTTCCACGTACGCTTGGTCCGGCGGGACGCTCCCGAAACGGCCAGGCTGCCGCCATCGGACCGGCAAGGGCGGGGACAACGCGACCTACCCCGCATTGTCCCGCACCGATGGTCGGCACCGATGACCCCAGGTGATCGGTTGGATGGCCCCCTGACGGTGGCACCACTGGCTCGCGCGCACGGCAGCGCTTTGTCTTGTCCGGCTCTTCAGTACATCGCTGGGTCCGGGCTATCGCTCGGATGCATCATGGTCTTGCTCATGGACGCGTTCATCGGGAAGTTGAGATTGATCCCGCGCGGCGGGATCGGCTTGGTGAACCACTTGTCGTAGAGCACCTTGCCGTCCGGGCTGGCGTACAGCTTGGCGGTGGCGGCATCCGCAACCTTCTTGAACGCCGGATCGTCCTTGCGCACCATGATCCCGTAGGGCTCCGGACGGGAGAGGGCGTCCGACGAGATCCGATAGGCACCCGGCTCCTTCGAGGACGCGATCAACGAGGCGAGCAGGACGTCGTCCATGACGTAGGCCGCGGCGCGGCCGTTCTCCACCATCAACCACGCCTCGCCATGGTCCTTGGCCTGCAGAACCGTCATCCCGAGGTTTCTCGCAGTGTTGATTTCGAGGGTCTGTACGATGTTGGTCGAACCTGGGATCGACACGACGGTCTTGCCTTTGAGATCGTCGATCTTGTCGATCTGCGCCGATTTCTTCGAGGCGAACCGCGTTGCGGTGAGGAAGTGGGTGTTCGTGAACCAGACTTGCTTCTGCCGATCCGCGTTATTGGTGGTCGAGCCGCACTCGAGGTCGATCGTACCGTTGGCCATCAGCGGGATCCGCGTGGAGGCAGTCACGGGAACCAGCTTGACCGCCAGCTTCGGAAGCTTGAGTTCGGTTTTGACCGCGTCCGTAATCGCGTAACAGATGTCCATCGCGAACCCGATCGGCTTCTGATCGCCGTCGAGATAAGAAAACGGTATCGACGCATCCCGATAGCCGATGGCGATCTCGCCATTGTCCTTCACCTTCTTCAGCGTACCGGTAAGTTCTTCGGCCCCGGCGGGGTGAGAACCGAGGAAGAGGATCGTCGACAGGATCAGCCAGGACTTGTGCGACATGACGGTCCTCCAGCCACACAGGGAGCCGCGCTTCCGGGCGGTTCGGGAGCGGACATCGCGTCCGCGCCCATTCGGCACGGCAGCGGGTGCGTAACTGAGGGCAATTTTCGCGCCGGTCTCCACATTAAGCTTCGGACAACAAACCCGGCCGGTGACGTGCCGGCTCAGGCTGGCTCAACGAAAATGCTTGTTCCACCGCGGTGATATGCGAATTAAATCCGCCGGATATTGGTGAACAGCGGCAGGCCAACCTGCATCCCGTCGAGGTCGGCCCGGTAGGCCGTGGGCTGAAGATAGGACCCCAAAGGCAGGAACGGGACGTCCTCGAAAGCCTGGATCTGCATCTGCCGCGCGATGTCGAGCCGCTGGGCTTGGTCTGCCGTGTCGATCCAGGCTTGACGCTGCTGCTCCAGCTGCACATCGGTCGGCCAGCCGTTCCAGCCCTTCAGCCCGGTACCGCGCAGCAGCAGGTGGCCCGCCGGGTTTAGCATGTCATAGCCGCCCCAGAACGAGCCGAACACATTCCAGCCGCCCGCGTCGATCGGCTGCTGGCGCGTGGCGCGCTGCACCACGGTCCCCCAATCGGTGGCGACCTCGTCGACGTTCAGGCCGAGCTGTCGCATCATCGCGACGCCGACGCTGCAGATCGCGTTGATGCGTGGGACGTCCGTCGCCGACAGGAACACGACCCGTTCGCCCTTGTAGCCAGCCGCGGCGATGTCGCGCTTGAGTTGAGCGAGATCGTGCGTCCCGTTCAGGTCCTCCATGCCGGCGTCGTTGGCCATGGGCAGGCCAGCGGGTCCGAACACCCCGACCCGGGTATCCACGGCGGCGTTGTCACCCGCGACAGCCTGCATGAACTCGGCCTGATTGACGGCGCGGAGTACGGCGCGGCGGATCGCCGGGTTGTCGAAGGGTGGATAGAGGAAGTTAAAGCGCAGGACGCCGATCAGGCCCTTATCCTCCACGACCTGCAACTTGATCGCCCTGTTCGTGCGCAGGCTCGGCACGAGATCCATGAGCGGTTGCTCGACCCAATCGACCTCGCCGGCTTGGAGGGCGGCGACCTGCGTGCCCGGGTCCGGGTTGGTCAGCCACTCGACGCGGTCGAAATGGGCGATGCGGGGGCCGGCGCAAAAACTCGGCGGTCCGTCGGTCCGGGGTACATAGCCCTCGAAGCGGCGGTACACATTGCGCGCGCCCGACACGCGCTCGTCGGCGACGAAGCGAAACGGGCCCGAGCCGACCATCTCGGTCAGCCGGGTGGTGGGCGGTGTCGCGGCCAGCCGCTCCGGCATGATGGCCGCCATGAGGTTCGTTGGTTTGGCCAGGGCGTTCGGCAGGAGCGGGAATGCACGCTTGAGGCGGAACTCGACCACCGTGTCAGAGGGCGCCGAGAGTTCGTCGGCGGCCGCCATCAGCGCCTGGCCGAAGGGATCCGTGCTCGCCCATCGCTTGAGGCTGGCGACGACGTCCCGTCCCAGAACCGGGTTGCCATCGTGGAACCTCAACCCGTCGCGTAGGGTCAGGCGCACGCGCCGGCCACCGTCTTCGACGCTCTCGCCCCCGACCATCTGCGGCCGGGGCACACCGGCGGCATCGAGGGCATAAAGGGTGTCGAACACCATCATCACGTGGTTGCGGGTGACGAAGGCGCTGACCAGCGGATCGAGCAGGGCGAGGTCGGCGTAGGGGACGAACTTGAGGGTCGTGGCGATCTGCGCACGCGCGAGGCTCGGCGCGGCGATAAGGGAGGCGGTGACGCCAGCAAGTACATCGCGTCGCCTCATCGAGCGTCTCCAACCGCTTGGATGGCGTCCATTGTGCAGGTGGCATGCCAGAAGGGGCAACGGCGCGCTTGGCGGTCAATCGTACAACGCTTGCAGCAATAAGCAGCCGTGCGTGCTTCGATACCCGGAGGTACATCGGCCGGCATAAACACCGGGGGTGAACCGTTTGGACGGGCGTTGGCCCAAACGCGGCGCCCAGCTCGTTTGCAAGGTGGCAGGCCCCATCGCCAACAGACTCGGACGATGGGATGCCCGGTTGATCTTGGCGATCTCCAGATCGACACCGTGCCTATGGATGCACCTTCGCCCGATTGTGCAGAAGGTTGAGGATCAAAGCCGTCCAACCTGTCTGATGAGAGGCGCCGAGTCCCCGACCGGTGTCGCCGTCGAAGAATTCGTGGAACAGGAGAGCCTCCTCAGCCTCTGGGGTGGGCGGGATCGAGACCCTTTTGCCGAGGTACGGCCGGCCGCCAGCCTCGTCCTTGGTGAAGAGGGCGATCAGCCGATCCTGGAGCGCGTCCGCGATCGCGGCGAGCGTACGCATCTCCCCCGAGCCGGTTGGAAATTCCACCAGGAAGTCGTCGCCGTAATAGGTGTAGAAGCGCCGCAAGGCCTCGATGATCAGGTAGTTCATCGGCATCCACACCGGCCCACGCCAGTTGGAGTTGCCGCCGAACATGTTCGATGTGGAGTCCGCCGGATCGTAGCGGACCGAGAAGGAGGCGCCGAACTCGTTCAGGGCATAGGGCTGGTCGCGATGTGCCTTCGACAGTGAGCGAATGCCGAACGGCGAGAGGAACTCCGCCTCGTCGAGCATCCGCCGGAGCAGCGCCTTCATTCGATGACCGCGCAGCAGCGACAGCAGCTTGCGGTCTTTGACCCCGCCTTCGTCCCAGCGCGACACGAGGCGGGCGAGGTGCGGGCGGTTCTCCAGCAGCCAGTTCAGACGTCGGGCGAAATCCGGCAGGCGCTGAAGCACGGAGGGCTCGATCACCTCGACGGCGAAGAGCGGCACCAGACCGACCATGGAGCGGACCCGCAACGGCAGCAGCCCGGCGCCGGGAATATCGACCTCGTCGTAGTAGAATTCGTCGTCCTCGTCCCAGAGCCCGAAACCCTCGCCGCCCATGTCGGTCATGGCTTCGGCGATCAGGAGGAAGTGCTCGAAGAATTTCGAGGCGGTGCTCTCGTACACGTCGTTGTGGAGCGCGAGTTCGAGGGCGATCCGCATCATGTTGAGGGCATACAGCGCCATCCAGGCGGTGCCGTCGGCCTGATGCACCATGCCGAAGCCCGGCGGCGGCCGGGACCGGTCGAACACGCCTACATTGTCGAGGCCGAGGAAGCCGCCCTGGAAGACGTTGCGGCCCCCCGCATCCTTGCGGTTCACCCACCATGTGAAGTTGATCAGCAGCTTGTGAAAGACGCCTTCAAGGAAGGCGAGATCACCGCGCCCGCCGCGGCGGCTGCGGTCGATCTCGAACACCCGGTAGGTCGCCCAGGCATGGACCGGCGGGTTGGTGTCGGAAAACTCCCATTCGTAGGCCGGGAGCTGGCCGTTGGGGTGCATGTACCATTCGCGCGTCAGGAGCAGGAGCTGCTTCTTGGCGAAGTCCGGATCGAGCAATGCCAGCGGCAGGCAGTGGAAGGCGAGATCCCACGCCGCGAACCACGGATATTCCCACTTGTCCGGCATCGAGAGCACGTCGGAGGCCGCGAAGTGCCGCCAATGGGCATTGCGGCCCCCGTCGCGCTCCCGGGGCGGCACCGGCTGCAGCGGATCGCCCTTGAGCCAGACCTGCACGTCGTAGGCGTAGAGCTGTTTCGACCAGATTAGCCCCGCGGCGGCCTGCCGGAAGATCGTGCGAGCATCGGGATCAGCGATCCCATCCTGAAGGTCGGTGTAGAAGGCATCGGCCTCGGCGACGCGCAGGTCGCGCACGCCGCCGTCGAGATCGAGCGGGCGCGTCCGCGTGCCCGCCGAGAGCCGCAGGCGGATTCGCGTCGTTTCCCCCGGCTCCAAGCGGTTCGCGTAGTGGAGGCCGAGCTTGGTGCCGGTATCGTGCCGGATCGCGGAGGCATCACCGTCCACGATCGCCGTGTGGAGACCGTCCTTGAACGGTCCTTCGGCGTCGGGCCGTCCGGCGTGGCGCTGCAAGTTCGTGTCGTTCTCGCAGAACAGCACCTCCGGTTGCCCCTCGAAAGCCAGCCGATAGCGGCCGAGGCGGGGATGCTCGCAGGCGATGCCGCCCTCGGGATGGCGCTCCAGACGCGGGCGCGGGCCATTCTCCCGCCACGACCATGTGTTGCGGAACCAGAGCTGCGGGACGAGGTGGAGATCGGCGGCCTCCAAGCCGCGGTTCGTCGCGGAAACGACGACGTGGATGTCGTCGACATCCGCCTTCGCGTATTCGACAGTTACGTCGAAGAAGCGATTGCCTTCGAAGATCCCCGTGTCATCGATCTCGTATTCCGGGACCTCGCGACTGCGTTGCAGGCCCTCGCGCACGAGATCTTCGTACGGGTAGGCGGCCTGCGGATAGCGGTAGAGGAACTTGAGGTAGGCGTGGCTCGGAACCGCGTCGAGGTAGTGGTAGTGCTCCTTGACGTCCTCGCCGTGGTTGCCCTGCTCGTTGGTCAGGCCGAACAGGCGCTCTTTCAGGATGCGGTCGCGACCGTTCCAAAGGCCGAGGGCGAGACAGAGCAGGCCGCGCTCGTCGCAGATCCCGGCAAGCCCATCCTCGCCCCATCGGTAGGCGCGCGAGCGGGCATCCTCGTGGGTCAGCGAGCGCCACGCATTGCCGTCGCAGCTGTAATCCTCGCGCACGGTGCCCCATTGCCGCTCGCTGAGATACGGCCCCCAGAGCGACCAGGGCCGCTCGCCACGCGCCTGCTCGGCGATCCGGCGGCGTTCCGCCCAATCGATCGCGTCGCTCACGCTCGCCCCTTTCGCGGGTCAGCCGCCGGGGCAGGACGATGAACAGGGCTTGGCCGAACGACGATGCGATGCAGTTGATCGTAGGTCATGGAGGTCCAAGCCGACAGCGGTCCGGTGACGCCGCAATGCATCATCGAAGCCAAGCGTCGCGGATGGGATACCGGAGCCGAGACGCGCGCCTCGGCCTGGATGGTGCGCGTCTCGGACGGCGCCCATCGACGTGCGGCCAGCCCGGGCGGCCGGCAGGTCGTCTTGGCCCGGATGATCGCCGTGCTGGATACCGCCGGTGCGACGCCGCAGCCGATGTTTGATCAGCCGCGTCCTGCTTGAGCCTCTTCGGCTCAGCGGCCTCGCGGGTGGCGCCATCGTCTCGGGTAAGAACCGATGGAATGCGCCACCGCTCCTGAGAACCGATACAGCTTGCCAGGCGTCGCAGCATCTGTGGTGGCTTGCGAGCAGCGCCCCGGCGATGGACACCCCGCGTCGAGCCTCGGCGGCTGGCATAGGTCGCCCCGCTGGCGCATCGAGGCGTGCGGCGCGGTGCCGTTGGGCCCCGCTTTTTTGATACGGCCCAAGCGAAAGAGAGAGATGGAAAGCGTAACCGTCGTTCTGGCCTTACTGCTGTCCGTTCTGGTGAGTGGTGCCCTCGGTCGCCTGCTGCCTCTGCCGCTCCCCTTGATTCAGATCGTCATCGGCGTGGCGCTTGCCCTCGGGCCGCTGCCCAGCACGTCGCTGGATCCGGAAATCTTCTTCCTCGTCTTCCTGCCACCGCTCCTGTTCCTCGACGGATGGCGCATCCCGAAACGCGACCTGTTCCGGGACGGCAAGGCCGTGCTGGCGCTGGCACTTGGTCTCGTCGTGCTGACGGTGCTCGGCATCGGGACTCTCATCCACGGCATGATCCCCGGTATCCCGCTGGCCGTTGCGTTCGCGCTGGCAGCAGTCCTGTCTCCGACCGATCCGATCGCCGTCTCATCGGTCACGGCGCAGGCACCTGTCCCGCGTCGGCTGATGCACATCCTCGAGGGCGAGGCGCTCCTGAACGACGCCACCGGCCTCGTCTGCCTGCGCTTTGCCATCGCCGCGGCGCTCACCGGGACCTTCTCACTCCCAGAGGCCGCGACCACCTTCGTCTGGCTGGCTCTCGGAGGCGTCAGCGTCGGTGCCCTGACGACCTTCGTGCTGATGGGGGCTCAGGATCTCCTGCGGCGGCGCACGGGCGAGGATCCGGGCCTGCAGATCCTGTTCAGCCTGCTCACGCCGTTCGGTGCCTATCTCGCGGCCGAGCACGTGCATGCCTCCGGCATTCTGGCCGCCGTCGCCGCGGGCATCGCCATGACGTATGTCGAGATTCAAGGACGCAGCCTTGGCACCACCCGTGTCCGCCGGACCGCCGTATGGGACACCGTCGCGCTCGCGGCCAACGGCGCGATCTTCGTCCTGCTGGGCGAGCAGTTGCCGGAGGTGTTCGGCCATGCCGTGAAGCAAGCCGACGTGCAGGGGGCGGGCCGGCTCGTCGCCTGGATCCTGATCATCACCGCGGGCCTTATGGCGATCCGGTTCGTTTGGGTCTGGATCTCTCTCCAGTTCATGCTCGCGAAGGCGCGCCGGCGTGGCGAGAAGCGCGAAGGACCGACCTGGCGCCTCGTGGCCGCCACGACCTTGGCGGGCGTAAAGGGGGCCATCACCCTGGCGGGCATCCTCACGCTGCCGCTGACCCTCAGGGATGGCACCCCGTTCCCCGCCCGGGATCTCGCGATCCTGCTGGCGATGGGCGTGATCCTGACGTCCCTCGTCCTGGCGAGCACCGTCCTGCCGCCGCTGCTCCGCGGGCTTCGTCTCCCGCCCGAGCCCAGCCACGATGCCGAGGAGGATGCGGCCCGCGCCGCTGCGCGCGACGATGCCGTGAAGGCCATCGAGGCGCTGCAGCATCGCCTCGTGGAAGAACAGGAGGATGCATCGATCGCCGTCGAGGCTGGCGCCCGGGCCATGGACCGATACGAGGGTGTCGAGGCGCCGACCTCGGAGCGGCGGAAGGTCCTCAGCCGCGCCCGGCAGCTTGCAAACACCGAGAAACGTTTGCGCCTGGCTGGCATCGAGGCCGAGCGCCAGGCGCTCTACCGCTTGCGACGCTCGCAGATCATCGATGACGTGCTCCTGCGTCGCCTCGTCCGAGAGATCGATCTGATCGAAGCGCGGCTCGTGATCTAGTTTCCGATCGCCAGAAATCGGATGCGCCCCTGATGCTGGACCATCCCGGGAGCGCGTTGTAGGCGCTTCACGACGGCATCTGATTGGCCGCGCGGAACGGGAACAGCCCCTTGAGTGAGCACAGCGGGGTTGGACCACTGACGATCTACCTCGACATCGACGGTGTCGTGACGACGGTCGGCTATCAGCGGCAAGCCGGCAAGGACAGACTCGATCCATCGCAGGTGGCCCGCGTCGCCGCCCTCGTGCGGGATTTCGACACCAAAGTGGTTGTCTCGTCGACCTGGCGTGTCGACGATTGCCGTCCTACCCTGGTCGAAGCCGGCCTGCCCGAGCGGTGTTTTCACCCCGACTGGCGGACCGCCATCCTGCCGACGAGCCGAGACCCGGAGACGGGGGGCATGCGGCCAGCCGAGCAAGCCGGGCGCGGCGACGAGATCGCCGAGCACGCGATCCGAAATCGGATACCCCATTACCTGATCCTCGACGACGTCGAGGTGGGAGCGGCTCATGCGGGATGGCACGTTCGACCGGAGGCCGAGGTCGGCCTTTGCGAAACGGACGCAATCCTGGCCCGGAGGCTGCTGACCGAGATGGTCCAGGCGCGGCGCAGGACCGGGAGGACTGGCGCCGGATCTTCGGCTGCAGATTTACGATCCGGTAGGGATTGAACTTTCCGAGCACACCGGTCATTCCATGACAGTGGAGTGACACGCGCGTCACGCTACTCCCGACATCGACAGGGTCACCTGGACCCACGCCGGACCCGCCCGTCCGGCTCCTCCTCGACGCCGCTTCTGTGCGGCTGCCGGGGAAGCGTCGCGTCGGAGCGTTGAGCGGCAGGAAGGAGTGGCTGCGATGTTCGGGTTCAAGACTCAGGAATCGACGGACAGTCCCTCGCTGTCGGCGCTGGGCATCATCGAACGTTCTGCTGCGCAGGCCCATGCCACGCTGATCGCCATGGGGTGGTCCGAAATCGGTTTCGGGTATCACGGGTCGGTTCATGCACATCCGGATCATCCGGACGTTGTCGTGCGCTTCGCACGCAAGGCCGACGGGTTCGGTGATTACGCAGCGCTGCTCCGCAAGGGGTTTGCGGGCTCGAACGGACCGCATGCACCGCGCGTCCATGACATGCACATCAGCCGCTGCGGTGCGTTGATGACGGTGGGCTCGCGCCTGAGCGAGCCCGCGCGGGATGTCTGGTGGCTGGCCTACGCCCATGCCGTCATCGCGGACCACCCGGGCAGCGCGATGGATGAAGGGGTTCGCGATCGGTTCAAGGCGGAATGGCCGGCGCACGAACCCAGAATTGATCACGCCAGCTATGACGGCATCCGAGAGAGGTTCAGGGCCGCTTGGCCGGGATACGAGACCTACGTTGCGACCCTACGGAGTGTGTCGCCGCAGGGACTCGATCCGAACATCGGCAATGTCCTGATGGGTCTCGATGGCGACCCCGTGGTGAACGATCCGCTATGCGATGACGGACATGGTCTGTGGCGCTCGCCACTCGCTCGCGTGATGGGGCGTATCGCGGACGTTCTGCGTCGCTGGGTGGGCGATGCTCTGGGTCGAGCACCCATTCCTGCCTGATCGTGGGGACCGGCTGTTGAACGAAGTTCCGGCCCTCAGTACCAGCACAGTCGCATTGCGGCAGCTCGAGGGAAGTTGCGGGAAATGCGCTTTCGCGCTGCAGACTCGCACAAATCGGCGATGTACTGGCCTCGACACGCGCGTCTGAGGCTGCGAGCCCACCTGCGCCGAACCAATATGTTTGGAAAGAGTGATCGAACGATCGACCGATCCTGATCCGGCGAGCCAATGGCTGTTCAGCTCACCGGTCGCATCACGTATTCGGCCTAAGATGTTGAACTTGATGGTAGCGAGGGACGGATTTGAACCGCCGACACAAGGATTATGATTCCTCTGCTCTAACCAACTGAGCTACCCCGCCACGAGCCGAAACCGCGCTGCGCACGGTCGACGAGGGCGGTATAGGGAGCGCCGGCGTATGGTGTCAACGGTCCCGCGCGGGCAAATCGCATGGGCGTGGAGGGCGATGCTTCGCGCTGCGGACGTGAGACCAAACGGGACCACCGTCCCGCCCCGCAAGCGGTCAGGCACTGTGCCGGTCGACACGTCGCGCTAGGATGTGGATCGGGTTCGCCTAGACCCGACTCAACACTTGGAGCGTTCGATGACGCGTCACGCCTGCCGATATCTCGCTGTTGTGTTGGCCTTAGCGGCGGCGCCTGCCGCCCAGGCAGACGGGGAGGGGGCCACCTACCGGGCGACCCTGAACGCAGCCGGCGAGGTGCCACCCACCCCGTCGAAGGGGACTGGCGAGCTCTCTGCGACGTTCGATCCGGTCACCAAACGCCTCAGCTGGAACGGGAGCTACAGCAACCTCACCGGCCCGGTGACGGCAGCCCATTTCCACGGGCCAGCCAAACCGGGAGAAAATGCCGGGGTCCTCGTGCCGGCGACCGTGGCGGCCAGCCCGTTCACCGGCGAGGCGACCCTGGACGATGCCAAGGCTGCGGATCTCGAAGCCGGCCGCGTCTATTTCAACATCCACACGGCGGCGAATCCGAAGGGTGAGATCCGCGGACAGGTTCTGCGCGCACGCTGACGGCCCGGGCACGCTGACGATCTTGGATCGTCATCTCGACGCGCGGCGGCAGGGCCGGTAGGCCGACATCTCCCTGCCGGAGTTCCCGATGAAGCAGACCGAAGCCATCATCGCTTGGACGCCCGCCCGTTGGTCCGAGCTCAAGCCTGAGACGGCCGGGCAGGTTGTCATCCTGCCAGCCCCCGACGAGGCCGGGGTGTCGAAGCGCTACGTCATGCGCGCGGGCGCCAGTTCATCCGCGCTGGCCGGGCTCTCGGAAGAGGCGCGCATCGCCCGGCTGTTCATCGATTTCCAGACGCTCGTCGTGCGTGACGGTATCGATCCGCAGGTCGCCCACCGCGCCTTTCTGGCCATCGACGAGTATCGGTTCCGCATCGCGCCCGATACCGAGGGCGCCGAATTCGAGGACCCGCCCGAGGAAGATTAGCCGGGCGCATACCCTGCGCTGGCTGACCCCGGACATCCGATCGCGCAAGCGTGAGAATAAGGAATACAAAATCGGACGCAGCGCCCTATCTCGGATCAGCGTCCAGAACTCTCCGGAACTCGGCCATGCCCGTTTCCCGCCGCGCCGTCATCGCCGCCGCGGCCCTTGCGCCGCTCGCCCGCCGCGCGGCCTTCGCGGCTGAGCCACTGATCCGCCGGCCCATCCCGTCGAGCGGCGAGATACTGCCGGCGATCGGGATCGGCACCTCCCGCCGGTATGAGGTGGAGCCGACCCCCGACAGGATCGCTCCCCTGAAAGAGGCGGTGCAGACTTTCGTGTCCCTTGGCGGGACGGTGATCGACACCGCGCCGAGCTACGGCACGGCCGAGGAGGTGCTCGGCGCGATCTTGGCGGAGACCGGCCTGCGCCAGAAGATCTTCCTCGCCAGCAAGGTCGACACGACCGGCCGAGACGAGACCCTCAAGGAGTTCGAGCGATCGCTGAAGCGGCTGAAGGTCGAGACGCTGGACCTCGTCGCGGTCCATAATCTGATCGACGTAACCGAGAATCTTGGCGTGCTGCGCGACCTGAAGGCCGCCAAGCGGATCCGCTACGTCGGCGTCACGGTCTGGCGCGACAACCAGCTCGACGCCCTCGAAGCCGTGATGAAACGCGAGTCCCTCGATTTTATCCAGGTGAATTACGCCATCGACAACCGCGCCGCCGCCGAGCGGGTGATCCCGTTGGCTGCCGAGCGGGGCATGGCGGTGATGACCAACGTGCCCTTCGGCCGCGACCGCCTGTTCAAGGCGGTCCAGGGCAAGGAGCTGCCGCCCGTCGCGAAGGATCTCGGCTGCACGAGCTGGCCGCAGGTCTTCCTCAAATACGTGCTCGGCAACCCGGCCGTGACCTGTCCGATCCCCGGCATGGCGAAGGCCGCCTATGTCGAGGACAACCTCGCCGCCGCCCGCGGGAAACTCCCCGATGCGGCCCAGCGCAAGCAGATGGAGGCTTTCATCGATGCGGTCTGATCGTTTCACGCGCCGGACGGCGCTCGCCCTCGCGGCCGGACTATCCTTATCGGCTGCGGTTCCGGCCCTCGCGCAGGACGGGACCAAGAAAATCCGGATCGGCGTGATCGGGGCCGGCAATATCGGCGGCACGATCGGGAGCCTCTGGGTCAAGGATGGCCATGAGGTGATGTTCGCCTCACGCCATCCGGAAACGCTCGCCCCCCTGGTGTCGGAGCTGGGTCCGAAGGCGAAGGCCGGCACCCCGGAGGAGGCAATCAAGTTCGGCGACGCCGTGTTCATCGCCGTTCCGTACAAGGCCTATCCGGATCTCGCGAAGGAGATCGGTCCGGCGCTCAACGGCAAGTTCGTGCTCGACGCCGGCAATGCCACGCAGAAGCGGGACGGGGCGCTGTACGACGAAGTCCAGGCCGGCGGCATCGGGGCGACCTCGGCCAAGTATTTTCCCGGCGCGAAGCTGGTGCGCGCGTTCAACGCGGCCAACTATAAGGTCTTCGCCAAGGAGGGCGCCGATGGCGGCAAGGGCCGCGCCGGCGGCCGCATGGCGATCCCGATCGCAGGGGACGATCCGGACGCCCTGAAGGTCGCTGCGAGTCTAGTTCGCGATGCCGGCTTCGATCCGGTCGTGGTCGGTCCGCTCAAGGATGCCGACAAGTTCGCAATGGGGTCGCCCGGCTTCGGCCACGACGTCACCGCACCGGAACTGCGTGAGAAGCTCGGGCTCACTCAGTGAACCGATGCGGGTACAAAGCCATCGTCCAGGCGGGGCGCGCTCATGCCTGATCCGGATCTACACCGCGGTCCGCTCGCGCGCCTGATCGACGTGAAGCCCGGCGAAGGCCGGGCGCTCGGCTGGGCCTGGGCCTATATCTTCTCGATCCTGGCCGCCTACTACGTGCTGCGCCCGATCCGCGACCAGATGGGCGTGGCGGGCGGCATCGAGAACCTGCCCTGGCTGTTCACCGCGACCCTGGTGGGCATGCTCTGCTTGAACCTGCCCTTTGCCTATCTGGTGAAGCAGATGCCGCGGGCGCGGTTCGTGCCGATCACCTACCGGTTCTTCGCAGCCAACATCCTGGCCTTCGCGCTGGTCCTGTACCTCGCCCCGCCGGAATGGAATATCTGGATCGGCCGCGTTTTCTTCGTCTGGCTGTCGATCTTCAATCTCTTCGTCGTCTCGATCTTCTGGGCAACCATCGTCGACGTGTTCTCGAACGAGCAGGGTCGGCGCCTGTTCGGCTTCATCGCGGCGGGGGCGACGCTCGGCGCCATCGCGGGTTCGGCCACCACGGCGGTCCTCGCCAAGAATGTCCCGACCTGGGGCCTGATGCTCTGCGCCGTGGCGCTCCTCGAAGTCGCCGTGTTCTGCATGCGCGGCTTGGCCGCTCTATCGAGCCAACTCCACGAGGTGCCAGGCAGCAGCACGACCCAGAAGGGCGATCAGGATCGGACGATCGGCGGCAGCGTGCTGGCGGGTGTGACCCGAACCTTCGCGTCCCCCTATCTCCTCAACATCTCGCTGTTTCTGCTGCTGTTCTCGGTGACCTCGACCTTCCTGTATTTCGAGCAGGCCGGCATCGCGAAGCGCAGCTTCCCGGATCGCGGCGCGCAGACGGCCTTCTTCGCGAGCGTCGATCTCGCGGTGAACGTCCTGACGCTCGGCGTGCAGCTGTTTCTCACCGGCCGGATCGTGAACCGGCTCGGCGTGGCCCTGACGCTTGCCATCCTGCCGGCCTTCAGCATCCTCGGCTTCGCGGCGCTCGCGATCTGGCCGACGATCGGCGTCATCGTCGCGTTTCAGGTGCTTCGGCGGGCGGGAAACTACGCCATCGCCCGGCCGATCCGGGAGGTGCTGTTCACGGTCGTTCCGCGGGAGGACCGCTACAAGGCGAAGAGCTTCATCGACACGGTGGTCTATCGCCTGGGCGACCAGATCGGGGCGTGGTCCTTCACGGGGATTCAGGGGCTGGGCTTGGGCAGCACCGGCATCGCCGGGGCGGCGATCCCGCTCTCCGCTGCGTGGCTCCTGAACAGCCTCTGGCTCGGCCACGCGCAGGATCGGCGCCGGACCGCCCGTGAGACGGAGAGCGGCGAGACGGTCGAATCTTCGGCGCCGTTAGCGCGCGCGGCTCCGTCAGCCTGAGCAGGTTCGAAACAACGGCCGCCGGTTTTGCGATCAAAACCGGCGAGCAGCCAAGGGTCATGACGGGGATCCGCAACCTACCGGTGCTGCATACAGTCCCAGACCAGATAGGCCGGGACGGGGATCATCATGGCGACGAAGATCCAATCGAACATCTGAGGCATGGGGCAGTCCTTCGTTCGGTCCGCCCCTGGTTCTACCGACGCCGGCGGCCGAAGTTCCGGCCGCGACATACCCGTTGCGGCCGCGCCTGAGCCGCGGCTTCGTTAAGCACTGGTTTACCTTACGGGGCGACGTTTCGCGCTGGGTTCGGCCGAGAGGGACGCATGGCCAGTCTTGCTGCGCCGGCATCGACACGGTCGTACAGGCTGGGTCGCCTCATCCTGGCCGTGCTCGGACTGCTCATGCTGGTTCCGGCCCCCACGATGGCGCAGGAGCCGCTCTTCCTCCGCATCCGTCCCATCGCGGACGCCGAGGCCGCACGCGCAGCCCGGGAAGCTTTGTGGCTACGCCGGCAGGCTCATGCCCGAGCGGTGATCGGATCTGTCTGCACCGGATGCCTCACCGCTTGGAAGCCCACGGGCGAGCCGGTCCCCATCGCGCCGGCCGCGCCACCCGTGGGGGCAGTGGCGAACCTCACGGTCCGAATAGGGGTTGAAACCGACCCCGGCCCCGTTGCATCCGACGACCCCGATCCACCGATCCCCGAGAGGCAACCATGACACAATCGCACCCGACGAGCGGCGCCGAGCCCGAAGTCGATTGTCCCGTGAGCCTCGAAGTCCTGGGCTCCGTGTACCGTGCCGACGATTTCGACCTGCCGCTGATCCTCGAGCAGATCGAGCCCCTCAAGCGCGCTCAGCTCGCCACCTACCTTTACGGCAAGAGCCACATGCACAAGCTCGGCTTGAAGGTCGCCCGCTCCTGCGACCGGGACGACCTGATTCGCGTTGCCGGCGAGATCGGCTCGGTCATTCACGGCCAGGCGCATCTGAAGCCGTCCAAGCCGGCACCGGTCGCTGCACCCGAGCTGCGCGCCAAGACCATGCCGGGCCAGAAGAAGGTCAGCCTCGCGGGCGCGCCGGCGAAGCCTGCCATCAGCCTGGGCGGCTCGGCCAAGGTCCGCAACTTCGACTGAAGGCGCGACTATCCTGGCGCGCGCCTTGCGCCGCGATCCCCAGCTCGCATGGGGGGTGCGCGTTGCGCGCGCCCCGGGCTTCGGATAATCGCCCGCGATGAACACCGACCACGACAAGATCCTGATCGTCGATTTCGGCTCCCAGGTGACGCAGCTCATCGCCCGCCGGGTGCGGGAGGAGGGTGTGTACTGCGAGATCGTGCCCTTCACGAAGGCCGAAGCGGCGTTCCGCGAGCAGAAGCCGAAGGGCGTGATCCTCTCCGGCGGCCCCGAATCAGTGACCGTCGAGGCCTCGCCCCGCGCACCGCAGTCGGTGTTCGATTCGGGCGTCCCAGTCTTCGGCATCTGCTACGGTCAGCAGACGATGGCGGCCCAGCTCGGCGGTGCGGTCGAAGGTGGGCATCACGCCGAGTTCGGGCGGGCCGAGGTCGAGATCCTGGCTGATTGCCCCCTGTTCGAGGGCGTTTGGCATAAGGGCGAGACCTATCCGGTCTGGATGAGTCACGGCGACCGGGTCACCAAGCTGCCGGACGGCTTCACCACGGTGGCGATCTCGAAGAACGCCCCGTTTGCAGCGGTGGCTGACGCGGCGCGCAACTATTACGCGGTCCAGTTCCACCCGGAGGTGGCCCACACGCCCCACGGCGCTCTGCTCATCCGCAACTTCGTGCGGGACATTGCGGGCTGCTCGGGCGACTGGACCATGGGTGCCTACCGCGAGGAGGCGATCGCCAAGATCCGCGAACAGGTCGGCACCGAGAAGGTGATCTGCGGCCTTTCGGGCGGCGTCGATTCCGCCGTCGCGGCGGTGCTGATTCACGAGGCGATCGGCGATCAGCTGACCTGCGTGTTCGTCGATCACGGTTTGCTGCGCCTGGGCGAGGCCGAGCAGGTCGTGGCTTTGTTCCGCGACCACTACAACATCCCGCTGGTCCACGTTGAGGCGTCGGGGATGTTCCTCTCCGCGCTCGAAGGTGTTTCCGATCCGGAGGTGAAGCGGAAGACCATTGGCCGCCTGTTCATCGACGTGTTCGAGGCCGAATCGAAGAAGATTGGCGGTGCGAAGTTCCTGGCGCAGGGCACGCTCTACCCGGACGTGATCGAGAGCGTGTCGTTCACCGGCGGCCCGTCGGTGACGATCAAGAGCCACCACAATGTCGGCGGCCTGCCCGAGCGCATGGACATGAGGCTCGTGGAGCCGCTGCGCGAGCTGTTCAAGGACGAGGTCCGGGTGCTCGGCAAGGAACTCGGCCTGCCCGAGGCCTTCGTCGGCCGCCATCCATTCCCCGGCCCGGGTCTGGCGATCCGCTGCCCCGGCACGATCACTGGTGAGAAGCTGGAGGCCCTGCGCAAGGCCGACGCGATCTACCTCGACGAAATCCGGCAGGCCGGGCTCTACGACACGATCTGGCAGGCCTTCGCGGTGATCCTGCCGGTGAAGACCGTGGGTGTGATGGGCGATGGGCGCACTTACGATCATGTCTGCGCGCTGCGCGCCGTCACGTCGGTGGACGGCATGACGGCCGACTTCTACCCCTTCGACATGGCCTTCCTCGGCCGGGTCGCGACCCGTATCATCAACGAGGTGAAGGGCATCAATCGGGTGACCTACGACATCACCTCGAAGCCGCCCGGGACGATCGAGTGGGAATGAGCCGTCGCGTGGTTCCTTCGGTCGTTGTTGTGATGCACTCCCTTGCGCCGAACCGGTGTCCCTGTCGTGGGAGAACGCGCTAGCCGGTTGCGGAGCGTAGCGTGCGCTGGAACGTGTCCATCCGGAATTCCCGCGGGCTCGCGCCGTAGCGGTCCTTGAAGCGTCGGGAGAAATGCGCCTGGCTGGTAAAGCCGCAGGCGTAGGCGAGGAGCCCGATCGGCATCTGGGCCGCGTGCGGCTCCCGAAGACGCTGCGCCGCGACCGTGAGGCGGCGCTCCCAGATGTAATCCGAGATGTTCTGCCCGCGTTCGTGGAAAAGTTCCTGCAGGCGGCGCAGGGAGACGCCCACGGCTGCCGCGAGGTCGGACGGACTCAAGGCGGGGTCGTGGAGCGTGTCCTCGATCTGCGCCTTCGCCCGCTGGACGACGACGGTGCCGTGAAGGGCGCGTGGGACGTCCTGCGTCAAGCGCTCGGCGATGCTGGCGATGAGCATGTCGACGCCGATCGAGCCCATCCTCTCAGCCTGCCGGGCCTCCATCCTTCGATGCACCTCCAACAATTGATGGAAGTATCGCACGGCCAGCTGCGTCGTGGCCTGCTCGGCGGGGATGCGCGTCCGGGAATAGAGCTTGGCCGGCCCGATGACGCGCTCCAGCCGCTCCTGCGGGATCTCGATGAAGAGGCCCTGCCCACCCTCTGGCGTCAAAATCGAAGATGGCTGGCGATCGAGCACGACCAGATCGCCCCGCGCCGTCGTGGCCTCGCGATCGGCCTGACTGAAGGTCATGGCCCCGGATATCTGCAGCGCGACGGTGATGGTGCTGCCGATCTCCGACCGGCGGATCGCAGCGCTGGTCAGCTCCGTGCGGATGCCGGACGTCGTAATCCGGTTGACGGTCAGTGCGCCGACCTGGGCCGCCTCGATGCGACCGGAGAACGGTCCGGGACCGACCTCGGAGATCTCGAGCGGCATGACGCGCTCGATGATGGTCTCACGCCAACGCCGGAAGCGCTCTTTTTCCGCAACCGGATCGGTCGAATATAGCACCCGCATCGCCCACCCGACTTCTATTGGCGTACTATCCACCGCTTTATAAAATCAATTAAAACTATCTATCGTGTTTAAAATCACCCCATACGTGTTCCTATATCGATATTCATATAAGAATTAGATTGATCTCCCGTAGACGCAGGACGAAACACGCTGATGCGCTGATAGCATCGATACAAGCGAATGCAATACGGCATCTCTAAAAAGCTTGAAGCCTGGCGAGCTTCACTGGATCAGGGGCCGGCGATCCTGTCCACACCGAATCTGTTGGATATGCGCGGCATACCGGCGGTTGCGCCGTTCAAGGATGCCGGACCATGGCTGCGGAGCCGATCGTCGACCGACCTGCAACATTTCGCCTCGGGCTCATGCGCGGATACCGCGCGATGGACAAAACCGCGTCACCTCAGGGGCGGCAGAGGACAGGCTCGAGCGCTTGCAGGGCCGGCCGAAACGCCGCCAGATGAAGCCCGTCACGCAGGGAACCGGGTTTCGCGTAGCCGCTGTCACCGTCGCGCAGGGCTGCGAACGGGTCTGCGTAGACGCAGCCGAGACGTCCGCACAGAGTTTGGAGCCGCTGTGAATACACCGCCACGGCGGCGGCATCGACGAGCTTGCCGATCTCGCGACCGACCGGGGGGAGGGCGGTCACGACGACGCGCGGGCTCACGGCCTTGAGCCGCGTGATGATCGCCTCCGCGGCGGCCTCGAAGTGCTGGCCCTGCTGCGGCGATTGGGGATTGTTCTTCGTCAGGATGTCGTTGGTGCCGATCGTGAGGGCGGCGACGCTTGGCAGAACCGTGAAGGTCGTGCGCGCGAGGTATTCCGCGTAGCTGGCCGCAGTGGCGCCGCTGATCCCGCCGTTGACGAAGTCATGGCCGCACGGCCGTTGGCCGCCGGGTTGCAGTTCCACCTGGGAATCACCGGCATAGAACATGTAATCGGGCGGCGCCTCGTCGAGGCTGACCTGGACGGCGATCCGGCGCATCTCCGCGTAGGCCCGGGCATCGGCAGCGGGTCGGTGGAAGCGCCAGCCGGCGAGACCTCCGAGCCCCATGAGTCCGAGTCCACCGACGATGAACAGCGCGACGCGCCTCACGGCTCGGCTCCGGCACGATCGACGGCGGCGTCGGGGCGGGAATCCGTAGTGGCGTAATAGGGTTTGATGTCGACGAGCGGCGTGCCGTCGAGGCAATCCAGGCCACGCACGCGAAGAGTGTCGCCGTGTCGGCCTAGCAACGCCACGACCGACAGGGCGATCGGGTTGGGGCGCGCGGGCGAGCGCAGCGCGAAGGTACCGCGCGGGCCATTAGCATGACGCGGGTGCTGGATCAGCAGGCCACGGGTCGCCCGATCCATCCAGTAGAGGAGGATCAGGTGCGTGCAGCCCGTGATGTTGCGCAGGCCGGGCGCATAAGCGGCATCGACCTCGACGGTGCAGACGGCATCGGTCTGAAGCCCATTCTTCGGGCACTCGGAGCGCGTCCGCCAGGGCGTGCGAAGCCGGCCGATGAAATGGAGGCCCGCATCGAAGGTCGCGGGCAGGTTCGCCATCTCCTCCCCGGGACGGATCCCGAACTCGTCCGCGCTCATGCGACCTCGCTCTGTCTCCGGGGCTTCTCGGCCAAGCCCCCGCCGCCCGCAAGCCCGGGATCTCGCGCGCCCGCGTCCGGCGGTGTAGAGCCGGCCCCCGGATCGGAGGCGACATGATCGAGCGAGAATTGCGGCCGATGCAGGCCGTGGCGGATGCCGGGACTGCGATCGATCGCTTGATCGAGCTCTACGACGGGGCCGTCGGCGCATTGCGACAGGCCCTGGAGCGCTACCTCGCCGGGGGGCCGCCCCCGGACGCCACCGAGCGCCTTGCCTTCCGCTACCCCGAATTGCGGATCAGCTACCGTCCGGACGGTCCGCTGCCGCGGGTGCGGCGCGCTACCGCGAAGCTCCAAGCCGCCGGCACCTACGCGACCACGGTCACGCATCCCGCCTTCTTCCGCCACTACCTGACCCGCCAGCTGGAGCCGCTGATCGCCGATTATGGGATCACCCTCGAAGTCGGTCTGAGCGCGCAGGAAATTCCCTATCCCTACGTACTCGAGGCAGGACTCGACGCGCGCGGACGCGCCGTCGACGGCGCGGACCTCGCCACCTATTTCCCGGTGCCGCTGCTGTCGCTGGTGGGCGACGAGATTGCCGATGGCATCTTCGACCGCGCCGAGGGTGAGCCGCTACCGCTCGCCTTGTTCGATGCTGTCCGGGTCGACTACTCGCTGCGACGGCTCGTCCACTATACGGGCTGCGACTGGCGCGAGGTCCAGCCCTGGATCCTGCTGACCAACTATCACCGTTACGTCGATCAGTTCGTCCGCCACGGGCTGGATCGGCTGGCCTCGGGTACGGAAGGGTTCGAACGTCTGGTCCTGCCGGGCGGGATCTCGGTCTCGCGCGCCGAGGCCGCGCAAGCCGACCCGGCGGCGGTGATCGCCGCCTCGCCCTGGCACCGCCACCAGATGCCAGCCTATCACCTCGTTGCCCGGGGCGAAGACGGGACGCATCAGGGCACGACCTTGGTGAATATCGGTGTCGGTCCCTCGAACGCGAAGACGATCACCGATCACCTCGCGGTGCTGCGCCCGGATTGCTGGCTGATGGTCGGCCATTGCGGCGGCCTGCGGCAATCGCAGACCATCGGCGATTACGTGCTGGCGCACGCCTATCTCCGTCGCGACCGGATCCTCGACGAGCTTGTGCCCCCGGACGTACCGGTCCCGGCGCTCGCCGAGGTGCAGGTCGCGCTCCAGAACGCCGCGGCCGCCGTGACGGGCGAGCAGGCCGAAGCCCTCAAGCGTCGCCTGCGCACCGGCACGGTCGTCACCTACGACGACCGCAATTGGGAGTTGCGGTTCAGCCAGGAGCGGCGGCGGATCAACCAGTCGCGAGCCGTGGCGGTCGACATGGAAAGCGGCACCGTTGCCGCCCAGGGCTTCCGCCTGCGCGTGCCTTACGGAGCGTTGCTCTGCGTGTCGGACAAGCCCCTGCACGGCGAGATCAAGCTGCCGGGCGCCGCTAACGCGTTCTACGATCGGGCGGTCTCCGAGCATCTCAAGGTCGGGCTCGCCGCGCTCGACGCCCTACGCGCCGACCGGCACGGGCTGCACTCGCGCAAGCTGCGGAGCTTCGACGAACCGCCCTTCCGGTAAACGACCGGTCCGATTCGCTTAGCCAAGCTCTCAAGCGACCATGCTGTCGGCCCGGTGCAGCGACGGAACGACACGCACGCGTCGAATGATGCTCGGATACACGCGGGTTCAGCACTGTTGGACAAGCAACGATCACACGATACGTTGGGTTGTTCGATGAAGTATCCTGCATTGGTATCGACTGCATTGCTTGCGGCCGTGGCTTTCAACCCGCTCGGCGCGGATGCGCGCGGCTCTGGCAGCGGCGGGTTGCACGGGGGCGCAGGCTTCGGCGGTGCCCGCGCGGGCGGACTCGGCGGCTTCCACCCGCTGGCTTGGGCGGCGCAGGGTTGGGCGGAACCGGCGTGACCGGCACCGGCGGCCTTCGGACCGCGGGATTCGGTAATTCCGGCCGCGTCGGCGGGGTCGGGACCCGTGGAATCATCGGAAATCGGGGTGTTATCCGAAGCTCCGGGCCGGCTGGGCGGGGCTTCGGCGCCGTCACGCTGGCCGCGGCTACGGGCACGGTCTCGGGTATGGCCTCGCGGGTGTGGGGCTCGGCCTCGGCGTCGGATACGGACTCGGTGGCTTCGGCGATGACAGCTTCAACACCGAGCATGGCTATGGCGCCTACGATTCGGCTTCTTGCGGCACGTACGGCTCCGGCTACTGACCCCTCGGAATCACGCATCCGGACTCGAATTCGGGAGGCCCGGCCGGTGTACAGCCGGTCCTCCGCGTGTCGAGATCCCTCAGCGCGTTTCGGATTGCCTTTTGCACCCCGTCGGTCCCAGCGTACGGGCCTTCGCCGTTGAAGAAGGCTCGGTCCATCACTGCCGAATTGCGAACCTTTCCAAACCGGCCAGGATGTTCGCATTGTCGGGGGTGTGAAGAGGGGAGGATCGCGTGAGCGGGGTTGCAGCTGTGCCGGCGACCGCCGCTCTGCTCGTGCTGTGCATGAGCCTGTGGGCGACTGCGCTGTTGCCAGAGGTTGTGACGGCGCTTGCCTTCTTCGGACTGGCGATGCTCTTCCGCCTGGGAAGCGCCACCACGGTCTTTTCCGGCTTCTCGGCTTCGGCCTTTTGGCTCGTCCTGTCCGGCATGGTGGTTGGACAGGCCATGACTCGTACGGGGTTGGGCAGCCGTGTGGCCCGCGCGCTGGCGCTTCGCCTCTCCGGCTCCTACCCGCAGCTGATCGCTGGCTTGGTCGGTCTCAGCTTCCTGATCGCCTTCGTCATGCCGTCGAATCTCGGGCGGATCGCCCTGATGATTCCGGTGACGCTGGCGCTCTGCGACGCATTCGGGCTCGTCCAGGGCCGCCCGGGGCGGACCGGGGCGGTTCTGGCCGTGGGCGTGGCTACGCCGATCCTCTCGGCGGCGATCCTGCCCGCCAATGTGCCGAACCTCGTGATGGCCGGCTCGGCCGAACATCTGCTCGGTTTCCACTTCTCCTACCTGTCGTATTTCCTGCTGCATGCGCCCGTCCTGGCTGGGGTCAAGGGCGTCATCCTGGTGCTGTTGGTCGTGCGGCTGTTCCCGGATCGGCTGGCGCACGGTGCTCCGGCCTTGCCGGCACTGCCGCCGATCTCCGCCGGCGAGCGGCGCCTCGCCGCGATCCTGGCCTGCACGCTCGCGCTTTGGATGACCGACAGCCTTCATGGGCTCGCCCCGGCCTGGGTCGGCCTCGCCGCCGCCGTCGTCTGCCTGCTGCCACGGATCGGCGTGCTTCCATCCGAGAGCTTCCAGCAGATCAATCTGCGGATCTGCTTCTACATCGCGGCCCTGCTGGGGCTCGTTGCCCTCGTCAACGAAACCGGGCTCGGCGAACGCCTCGGGCACCTCGTGTTGTCGGTGGCGCCGCTCGAGCCTGGCGCCCCGGTGCAGAACTTCACCGTGCTGACGGTTCTCGGGACGGGGCTGACGCTGCTTCTCACCGCCAACGGCGCACCGGCGCTTTACACGGCTCTGGCGGGCGAGATGACGGCGGCCAGCGGAATGTCACCCTACGCGGTCGTCTCGCTGCAGGTCATCGGCTACTCGACGGTCTTCTTCCCGTACCAAGCGCCTCCGATCGTGTTCGCCAGCGAACTCGGCGGCGTCCGCCTCAGGGATGCGACGCGACTCACCCTGAGCTTCGGATTGGTCAGCCTCATCGTGGCGGCCCCCCTCGATTATGCTTGGTGGCGGCTGCTCGGCCTCCTGAAGTGACAGAATTCGATTTGTGTTGCCCGCGTGGGCACATTGCGTCGCACCATGACGGATTGCGGCTTGCCCGCGCAGGCACTAGCGCTACCAGATTAGAGACGGTCCAGTTCGCAGCTGCGAGGCTTCATCCCGATGGCACCCACCGCACGCCCGACAGTGGCTCAGCCGCTTTCGCCGCATCTCCAGATCTATCGCTGGACCTGGACCATGGCGATGTCGGTGTTTCACCGCATCACCGGCACGGCGCTTTACGGAGGGACTGCACTCGTCGCGATCTGGCTGCTGGCGCTGGCTTCCGGGCCGGTGGCCTATTCTTACGTCGCCGGATTTTTCGGCTCCGTGATCGGGCGCCTGATCCTGTTCGTCTACACGTGGATCCTGATGCACCACATGCTCGGCGGCCTGCGCCATTTCGCCTGGGACTTTGGGATCGGCTTCGATCGGGAGAAGCGGCTGGCGATGTCCCGTCTGACCCTGATCGGGTCGGTGGCGCTCACGCTCGTCATCTGGGCGGTCGCCCTTCTGGTCCGCTGAGGAGGTCGTCATGGCCAAGGAAAAGATCCGCCAGGACACGAGCGTCTCGATCCGCACCCCGCGGGCCCGCGTCCGGGGCCTGGGCGTCGCCCATCACGGCGTCAGCCATTGGTGGTTGCAGCGCGTCACCGCGCTGACCAACACGGTGCTGATGCTGGCGTTCGTGGTCATCATCGCGAACATGGCCGGCCGCGATTACGCGGGTGCAGTCCATATCGTCGCAAACCCCTTCGTCGCGATCATCCTCATCCTGGCACTTCTGTCGGTGACGCTCCACATGCGCATCGGCATGCAGGTGATCATTGAGGATTACGTCCACGCGCAGGCGACCAAGATCGCCGCGGTGCTTGCCAACAACGTCTACGCGGTCCTCGTGGCCGTCGCCTGCCTCTACGCGGTCCTGCGCATCGGCTTCGGACAGCCGGCCTGAACCCCGCCATCACGACATTCGAGGAGCCGAACATGGCCGCCAACGGCACCAACGGCAGCGGGCCTGCCTACACCATCCACGATCACGCCTTCGACGTGGTGATCGTCGGCGCAGGCGGCGCGGGCCTGCGGGCCACGGTCGGCTGCTCGGAGGCCGGCCTGCGCACCGCCTGCATCACCAAGGTGTTCCCGACCCGCTCGCACACCGTGGCCGCGCAGGGTGGCATCTCGGCCTCGCTCGGCAACATGGGCCCGGATGACTGGCGCTGGCACATGTACGACACCGTGAAGGGGTCGGACTGGCTCGGCGATCAGGATGCGATTGAGTACCTCGTGCGCAATGCGCCGGCCGCCGTCTACGAGCTGGAGCACTGGGGCGTGCCGTTCTCCCGCACGGAGGAAGGCAAGATCTACCAGCGCCCGTTCGGCGGCATGACCACCGATTACGGCAAGGGCACCGCCCAGCGCACCTGTGCGGCGGCCGACCGCACCGGCCACGCCATGCTGCACACCCTCTACGGGCAGGCGGTGAAGAACCAGACCGACTTCTTCATCGAGTACTTCGCCCTCGACCTGATCATGGACGAGGAGGGTCGCTGCCGCGGCGTCATCGCCCTCGATCAAGCCACGGGAGAGATCCACCGCTTCCGTGCCCAGACCACCATCCTGGCGACCGGCGGCTACGGCCGCGCGTATTTCTCAGCGACCTCGGCTCACACCTGCACGGGCGACGGCAACGCCATGGTGCTGCGCGCCGGCCTGCCGCTGCAGGACATGGAGTTCGTGCAGTTCCACCCGACCGGCATCTACGGCGCGGGCTGCCTGATCACCGAGGGTTCGCGCGGCGAGGGCGGTTACCTGACCAATTCCGAGGGCGAGCGCTTCATGGAGCGCTACGCGCCGTCGGCCAAGGATCTCGCCTCGCGCGACGTGGTCTCGCGCTCCATGACCATGGAGATCCGCGACGGCCGCGGCGTCGGCAAGAACAAGGATCACATCTACCTGCACCTCGATCACCTGGATCCGAAGATCCTGCACGAGCGCCTGCCGGGCATCTCGGAATCGGCGAAGATCTTCGCAGGCGTCGACGTGACCAAGGAGCCGATCCCGGTCCTCCCGACCGTCCACTACAACATGGGCGGCATCCCCACGAACTACCACGGCGAGGTGCTGACGCTGCGCGATGGCAACCCCGACACGGTGGTGCCCGGCCTGATGGCGATCGGCGAGGCGGCCTGCGTGTCCGTTCACGGCGCCAACCGCCTCGGCTCGAACTCGCTGATCGACCTCGTGGTGTTCGGCCGCGCCGCCGGGAAGCGCTGCGCCGAGATCGTCGAGCCGAACGGTCGGGCGATGGAGTTGCCCAAGGGCGCCACCGATAAGGCGCTCGATCGCCTCGACCGCTTCCGCCACGCCAACGGCGCGACGCCGACCGCGGAGCTGCGCGCCGAGATGCAGAAGACCATGCAGAACAACTGCGCGGTGTTCCGCACCGGCGAGGTTCTGGAAGAGGGCAAGGGCCTGATCCACAAGGTCTGGAACGCCGCCGCCGACGTGAAGATCACCGACCGGTCGCTGATCTGGAACACCGACCTCCTGGAGACCCTGGAGTTCGACAACCTGATCGGCCAGGCGGTGGTGACGATGGAATCGGCGGCCAACCGCAAGGAATCCCGCGGCGCCCATGCCCGTGAGGACTTCCCGGACCGTGACGACAAGGACTGGATGAAGCACACCCTGTCCTGGCTCGACGAAAGCCGGCATCAGGTGAACATCGATTATCGCCCGGTCCACACCTACACGATGTCGAACGAGATTCAGTACATCGAGCCGAAGGCGCGGGTGTACTGACGCCCGAACGAGGAGCCATCGTCATGAGCGACATAGCGCGGCGCATCAACGGCTTCTCCCGCATCACCGTCGATCCACGGGTGATGGGTGGGAAAGCCTTCATCCATGGGATGCGCGTCACCGCTTCCATCATCCTCGGCAACCTCGGTGCCGGCGTCACAGTGGAACGGCTCCTCGAGATGTACCCGTATATCGAGCGCGAGGACGTGCTCGAGGCAATCCGTTCCGCAGCTTGGCTCGCCTCGGAACGCGCGATCACGACCTCGGCGGTGACCGCGGAGGCGGCGGCGTGAGATTCGTCGTCGACATGAACCTGTCGCCAGAATGGGTACACCCCCTGGCCGAGCAGGGTCACGTCACCATACATTGGCGGGATGTCGGAGCCGTCGACGCCCTCGACGACGACATCCTCATCTGGGCGGCCGAGGATGATCGGATCGTCCTCACGCCCGATCTGGACTTCGGCGTCGCGGCCCGCGGGCTGAAGGCGCCAAGTGTGGTCCAGCTCCGGCTCGACAACCTCGACCCATTGGTGGTCGGCACTTCGGTTGTCCAATCCATCGCCGCGGCCGGTGAAGCCGTGGTCGGCGGCGCCATCCTCACGATCGAACCTGGTCAAACCCGCCTCCGGCCCGGTTTGGGCACGATCGCCATCGACGGATAAGACTCATGGCTCAGTTCAACCTTCCAAAAAACTCCCAGATCACGCAGGGCAAGTCATGGCCGGCCCCTCCGGGCGCCAAGAGCCTGCAGACTTTCAAGATCTATCGCTGGAACCCGGATGACGGGGCCAATCCGCGCATCGACACCTATCAGGTCGATCGCGAGGATTGCGGCCCGATGGTCCTCGACGCTTTGCTGTGGATCAAGAACACGGTCGATTCCACTCTGGTCTTCCGCCGGTCCTGCCGCGAGGGCATCTGCGGCTCCTGCGCGATGAACATCGAGGGCCAGAACGCGCTCGCCTGCACGATGGGCATCGACGAGTGCAAGAGCCCCGACAACGCCCTGCCGGTCATGACCCGCAAGGACAAGGATGGGGCGATCCGCATCTATCCGCTGCCGCACATGCCGGTGCTGAAGGACCTCGTGCCGGACCTCACCAACTTCTACGCCCAGCACGCGGCGATCGAGCCGTGGCTGCAGACCGAGACGCCGGCCCCCGAGAAGGAGTGGCGCCAGACCCCCGAGGATCGTTCGCGGCTCGACGGCCTCTACGAGTGCATCCTGTGCGCGTGCTGCAGCACCTCCTGCCCAAGCTACTGGTGGAACGGCGACAAGTTCCTGGGCCCGGCGGCCCTGCTCCAGGCCTATCGCTGGCTCATCGACTCCCGTGACGAGAATACCGGCGATCGGCTCGACAACCTGCACGATCCGTTTCGGCTCTATCGCTGCCATACGATCATGAACTGCGCCAATACCTGCCCGAAGAACCTGAATCCCGCAAAGGCAATCGCCGAGATCAAGAAGATGATGGTCGAGCGCGCGCTCTGATTAGACGGCGCGATCTCTTCCGAAATGGATTCCGGTTCGGCGCCGAAAAACGCGTCACCGCAGAAACTCAGAGTCGGTCGCGATCGGGACCGGCACTGAGTTTGCGGCCTGAACGCCACACTTCTTCGAAAAGGCGCGCCTTCCGCGACGGACTCACCGGGCATCGCCGGGGCCGCCTTGCAGTCAGCGCATTTGCCGCCGAGTCAGGAGCGACGCGCGAAAGCGTGCCCGTTCAAGCCTGACCCAAGTGGATCGATGCTGCGCCCGAGTTTGTCGACGTTCGCCGTTCTCTGCCTGGCCGCCAGCCTCGGGGCCTGCGCATCCAGCCGGCTCGACGCACCACGCACCCGGGCGCCGCAGGTCGGTCTCGAGGCCGTCCCGGCCGTTCCGTCGGGAACGGTGACGGCGGCGCCGCTCGCCCCGCCGCCGGGCGTGGCGGCGAGCCCCGACGCTTCGCTGCCCCCTCCCGGCCCGCAAGCGGCCCTGTCGCCCGCCACGCCGACGGTGATCGCGGAGCCGGTCACCCCGCCGGCACCGCCGCCACCGGTGGTCGCCACCGGGCGCGCCGCTGTGGTCGGAAGCTGGGATGCCCGGGACGCGACCGGGGCGAACTGCAAGGTCACGCTCTCCAGCGCCCCCGCTCTCGACCTCTACAAGGCCTCGGCCTCGGCCTGCCCGAACAAGGATCTGGCCAAGGTCTCGGCCTGGGATTTCCGAGACGGGGAGGTCTACCTCTACCAGCCCGGCGGCACCGTGGCGGCCCGCCTGCGCCAGGGCGGGGGCGGAGGCGGCCTGGAAGGCGCGCTGACCAAGTCGGGGGCCGCCCTCGCGCTGAACCGCTGAGGCGGTTGGCGCGACCTCCGCGCGCGGTTGGCGCGGCGCGCCCCGCGCTTACATGAGGGGCTCCCGTAGCGTCACGCCCCAGGCAGCATGTTCCTCGATTGGCTCGAGCGCCGCGTCGATCCGTTCGCGCCCTTTGACGAATCCCAGATGCCGCCGCGCACGGTGCTCGGCTTCGCGTGGTTCTACCTGCGCCCGATCCGCGCTGCGCTGGCGGCCCTGTTCGTCATCGCGGTGCTCGCCGGAACGGTCGAGGCCTCGCTCTATTTGGTCATGCGGTGGTTCATCGACCTGCTCGGCACAGCCGATCGCGCCACCGTGCTGTCGGATCACGCCACCGGCCTCGGCTTGGCGGTGCTGCTGATCGCGGGGGTCAGGCCGGTGTCGATCTGGGCCCACGAGGTGCTGTCCAACCAGCTCATCGTGCCGCAATCGACGAGCCAGATCCGTTGGCGGGCGCATCTCTACACCCTCGGTCACGCGCTCTCGTATTTCCAAGGCGACTTCTCGGGACGGCTGGCGAACCGCGTCGTGCAAGTCGGGCCGGCGGTGCGCGAACTCGCGGTCGTGTTCATCGACACGCTGCTCTACGTGGCGATCTATGCGGTGACGGCGGTCGGCCTGTTCGGCTCGATCTCCCCATGGCTCGCCCTGCCGGTCCTGATCTGGATCGGCGCCTACGCGTGGCTGACCGCATGGTTCGTGCCCCGCGCCCGGGCTCGCTCGCACAAGACCGCCGATACGCGTTCGACGCTGATCGGCCGCATCGTCGACAGCTACACCAACATCCTGACCGTGAAGCTCTTTGCCCGGGATCGGGAGGAGCGGGCCGCCGTGCGCGACGCCGTCGACGTTCATACCGAGGCGTACCTGCACCAGTTCCGGCTGGTGACGCTCACCACCAGCCTGCTGGGTGTCCTCAACAGCGCCTTGCTGATCGCCACGGGCGCGGCCTGCATTGTCCTGTGGCGCGGGGGCGGCATGACGACCGGCGAAGCATCGGCGGGGCTCGCCCTCGTGCTCCGGCTCATCGCGATGTCGGGCTGGGTGATGCAGACGGTGCGCGGCGTGTTCGAGAATGTCGGCGTGGTCCAAGAGAGCATGCAGACGATGGCGCGTCCTCACGGGCTCCTCGATGCACCGGACGCGCGGGAACTCGCGGTCACCGGCGGCGAGGTCCGGTTCGAGACGGTCGGCTTCCACTACGGTCGCGGCGACGCGACGGTGATCGAGGACTTCTCCCTGACGATCCGCCCCGGCGAAAAGGTCGGCCTCGTCGGGATCAGCGGCGCGGGAAAGTCGACGCTCGCGAGCCTGCTGCTGCGCCTCTACGACGTCGAGAGCGGCTGCATCCGCGTCGATGGGCAAGATATCGCCACGGTGACGCAGCAATCCCTGCGCGAGGCGATCGCGATGGTCAGCCAGGACACGTCGCTCCTGCACCGCTCGATCCGCGACAACATCGCCTACGGCCGGCCGGAGGCCTCCGATGAGGCGATCGCGCGGGCCGCGCAACTGGCCCATGCGGACGGCTTCATCGCCGATCTCGTCGACCACAAGGGGCGGCGTGGATACGACGCTCAGGTCGGCGAGCGTGGCGTCAAACTCTCGGGCGGCCAGCGTCAGCGGATCGCTATCGCGCGGGTGATTCTCAAGGATGCGCCGATCCTGATCTTGGACGAGGCGACCTCGGCTCTCGACAGCCAGGTCGAGGCGGCGATTCAGGAATCCCTCGACACGCTGATGGCCGGCAAGACCGTGCTGGCCATCGCTCATCGGCTCTCGACCATCGCGGCCCTCGACCGGCTCGTCGTGATCGAGCGCGGGCGCATCGTGGAGGAAGGGACGCATGCGGAACTCGTCGCCCGCGGCGGCGTCTATGCCGGCCTGTGGTCGCGGCAATCGGGCGGCTTCCTGGCCGACCAATCGAAGCTGGGGGCACCCGAGGCCGAGCCTACGCCGGACCGGCGCGCGCGACAGGTTTCAGACGCATTACGCGGATAGAACCCAACCCTGAAGGACGAGCGCCGACACGCAACGGCAGCCGATCCGTCCTGATCCCGAACAGACCGAGAGTTTTTCATGCCGGCACTCGACCTCGCGGGTCTTCCCGCGCGGGAAGGGGCCCCGTCACACCGCCCCTGGCTCCGCGAACTGCACGCGACACTCGCGCTAGCCGGGCCGCTCGTGCTCATCAACCTCGCCCAGCACGGCCTCATCATGGCCGATGTCGTCATGCTCGGCCGTCTCGGCTCCGAAGCCCTGGCGGCAGCGACCCTGGCGCATGGACTCTACTTCATCCTGTTCATCGGTGGCCTGGGTTTGACCGGGACGGTAGCGCCGCTGATCGCGGCGGCGCTCGGGCACGACCCAGGCGCGACCGACGCCGCGCGCCGGACCCTGCGGGCCGGCTTCTGGGCTGCCACGCTGGTCGCTGCGCCCCTGATGGCGATCCTCTGGCACACCGGCGCGCTCCTCGCCGCGATCGGCGAACCGCTGCCCCTGGCCGAGGCCGCCGGCGCCTACATGCGTGTCCTGCAATGGGCGATGTGGCCGGCCCTGCTATTCATGGCCCTGCGGGGAGCGCTTGCCGCCCTGCAACGGCCGGGCTGGGCGATGGCTGCGAGCCTGGCGGCGCTCCCGGTGAACGTCGCCCTGGGACTCTGGCTCGCCTTTCCGGCGGGTCTTGCCCTCGGCATGACGGGCATCGGCGCCGCCACGCTCTGCTCGGCCGTGTTCAGCCTAACCCTTCTGGTCGTTGTGGTGTTGTGCGATCCGCGTCTCCGGCGCCACCGGTTGCTCCAGGGGTTCTGGCGCTCCGACGGCGCGCGGCTCGCCGCCGTGTTCCGCCTCGGCCTGCCGATGGCGGCCACCGGCCTCGCCGAGGCCGGATTGTTCGAGGCGGCCGCCCTCGGCATGGGCCTGTTTGGGGCCAGCCAGCTCGCAGCCCACGCCGTGGCGATCCAGATCGCGGCCGTCTGCTTCATGGTGCCGAACGGCGTCGCGCAGGCCGCGACCGTCCGCGTCGGCCTGGCCTTCGGACGACGGGATGGAAGCGGTGTGCGCCGGTCCGGCGCGGTTGCCCTCTGGCTCGCATCCTCTTTCATGGCCCTCTGCGCGCTCACGCAGCTTGCTGCCCCGGACCGACTGACCGGCCTGTTCCTCGACCTCGGCGATCCGGCCAACGCAGCGGTTCTACCGATCGCCGTCGCCTTCATCGGCTTCGCGGCCCTCTTCGCGGTTGCGGACGGCATCCAGTCGGTGACGCTCGGGATGCTGCGCGGCCTGCAGGACGCCACCGTTCCGATGTGGATCGCAATCGGCGGTTATTGGGGACTCGGCGTGCCGTTGGGCGCCGCCTTGGCCTGGGGCGCGGGGCTTCAAGGCTACGGCATCTGGCTTGGCTTCTGCGCCGGCCTCTTTGCGGTGGCGAGCTTGCTGGTTCTGCGGTGGCGATGCCTCACCGTCGCCTCCTGATTCGGGAATCGATCCAAGCGTTGTCTTGAGACACCGCTCATATCCCCGTCGGTCGCGAAGCGATGCAAACCGGGGGTCCGCATCACCATCAGGTATCGCCCGGCTTGGGACATTCGTGGCAGCCGGGATGGCGGAGGGAACGCAACACCGAGCGTACGCGCGTGAGAACCCGATCCGGCGGCGTTCGGACGCCGGATGTGAACAGCGCCCCGTCGCCTGGGTCGACCGCACAGGACGGCCGACAAGCGCGGACAGGCTCCGAGGCGGGCGCTTCCCGGCAATCGGCACGATATCTGGACAGACACGTCCGATCCGTATCGCTGCGCCGCAAACCGTCGCTTGACTCAGGGGCGGCAGACGGTCTCATTGCCCCGATTAGAACGATAATGCTTTGATCCTGGCTACAGCCGGGAGACCAGGGCAGAGCGCCTGCGGCCCTCACGCCGACGCACGGAGTTCATGAACTTGGCGAACACATCAGCCGCCGCGCCCGTTGCCCACGGGCAGGATACACACGGGCAGGGCACGCACGGGCCGGAGGGTAGCCGGCGCGACTTCCTGTTCCTGGCAACGGGCGCCGCGCTCGCCGTCGGGGCCGGCTCCGTCGTCTGGCCGCTGATCTCGTCGATGGCGCCCGACGCCGACACCATCGCGGCCGGCGCACCGATCGAGGTCGACCTGACGCCGATTCAGGACGGGCAGATCGTCAACGTCTTCTGGCGCGGCAAGCTGATCTTCGTGCGCAAGCTGACCGCGAAGGAATTGACCGATATGAAGGCGGTCCCGCTCTCGGCGATGATCGACCCGGCCGCCTTCACGACCCGTGTCAAGAACGGGCACGACCAATGGTTGGTAGTGTACGGCAATTGCACGCATCTCGGCTGCGTGCCGATCGGCCACCAGGGTAATTTCGAGGGCTGGGCTTGCCCCTGCCACGGTTCGCAGTTCGACGCGGTGGGTCGCGTGCGCCATGGACCGGCGCCGATCAACCTGCCCATCCCGCCCTACGCCTTCCAGACGGATGCCAAGATCCGGATCGGCGAAGGCGGCAAGGAAGCGGCCTAAGGAGGACGGAAGCATGAGCGGTACGGCCAGCACCTACGTCCCGAAGAGCCGCGTAGCCAAATGGTTCGAGGCGCGTCTGCCCATCGCCGGGCTGGTGCACTCGTCCTTCATCGCCTACCCGGTTCCGCGGAACCTCAACTACTTCTGGACCTTCGGCGCGATTCTCGCCGCCTTCCTAGGGATCCAGATCATCACCGGCGTCTGGCTGGCGATGCACTATGAGCCTTCCGCGACGGGCGCCTTCAACTCCGTCGAGAAGATCATGCGCGACGTGAACTACGGGTGGCTGCTGCGCTACGCGCACGCCAACGGCGCGTCGATGTTCTTCGTCGCGGTCTACGTCCACATGTTCCGGGCGCTGTATTACGGGTCCTACAAGGCCCCCCGCGAGGTGCTCTACATCCTCGGCGTCGTCATCTACCTGCTGATGATGGCCACGGCCTTCCTGGGCTACACGCTGCCCTGGGGCCAGATGAGCTTCTGGGGTGCCACCGTCATCACCAACATCCTGGCGGCGATCCCGGTGGTCGGCGACACGATCCAGACCCTGCTCTGGGGCGGCTACTCGGTCGGCAACCCGACGGTGAACCGCTTCTTCTCGCTGCATTATCTCCTGCCCTGGATGATCGCCGGCGTCGTCGTGCTCCACGTCTGGGCGCTGCACGTCACGGGTCAGAACAACCCGGCCGGGATCCCGATCAAATCGGGCAAGGACACGGTGCCGTTCACCCCCTACGCGACGGTCAAGGATGTGTTCGCGACCTGCGTGTTCATGATCCTGTTCGCGTGGTTCCTGTTCTTCCAGCCGAACTTCCTCGGCCACGCCGACAACTACATCCCGGCGAACCCCGCCGTGACGCCCGCGCACATCGTGCCGGAATGGTACTTCCTGCCGTTCTACGCGATCCTGCGCGCAGTCCCGAGCAAGCTCGGCGGCGTCATCCTGATGTTCTCGGCGGTGCTCATCCTGGCTTTCGCGCCCTGGCTCGACACGTCGCGCATCCGCTCGTGCAACTATCGGCCGATCTACCGCCAGTTCTTCTGGGTGTTCATCGGAACGACCCTCCTGCTCGGCTGGCTCGGCTCGCAGCCTCCGGAGGGCGGCTACGTGATCGCGTCGCAGGTCTGCACGGCCTACTACTTCGCCCATTTTCTGATCGTCATGCCGCTCTGCGGCCTGTTCGAGACACCGAAGAAACTTCCGGGCTCGATCCTCGAGAGCGTGACCGGACCGGGCAAGCAGGTCAGCGGATCCGCCATGCCAGCAGGCGCCGCAGCCGCTCCGACCACCAAGGGCTGACGGGCTGACGACAGGACCATGAACATGACCCGCGTCCTCCCGATGACCGCCGCGGCCGCCCTTGCGGCCTTCCTGATCGGCGCCGTGCCGTCCTCCGCCGAGGAAGGCCATGGCGGCCCGATCCCGGCCCGCGTGAAATGGAGCTTCGCCGGCACGTTCGGCCGCTTCGACGCCGCGCAGCTGCAGCGCGGCTTCCAAGTCTACAAGGAAGTCTGCTCGGCCTGCCATTCGATGAAGCTGGTTTCCTTCAGGAACCTTGCGCAGGAGGGCGGACCCGACTTCACCGCCGGCCAGGTCCAGGCGCTCGCCGCGACCTATCAGGTCAAGGACGGGCCGAACGATGCCGGCGACATGTTCGACCGCCCCGGTCGCCCGGCCGACACGTTCCCGCCGCCCTTCCCGAACGATCAGGCCGCGGCGGCGGCAAACGGTGGCAAAGCGCCCCCGGACTTTTCGGTGATCGCCAAGGCGCGGACCTTCTCCCGCGGCTCGCTCTACTTCCTCACCGACTGGCTGCCGCTGATCGGCTACTCGGAGCAGGGCCCCGACTACATCCACGCGCTGCTCAACGGCTACGAAGAGGCGCCGAAGGATTTCACGGTTCCGGACGGCGGCCACTACAACAAGTACTATCCCGGCCACATCATCGCGATGCCGCCGCCAATCTCCGACGGGCAGGTCACCTACCTGAAGGACGACAAGGGCCAGCCGGTGGCGCCCGAGACCGTCGATCAGTACGGCAAGGACGTCGCGGCCTTCCTGATGTGGTCGGCCGAGCCCCACATGATGGACCGCAAGGCCCTGGGCTTCCGGGTGATCCTGTTCCTGATCATCCTTTCGGGGCTGCTCTACTACGTGAAAAAGAAGATCTGGGCTGATGTCGGCGGCGAGGTCCACGGCCTCCAGCCGGAGCTGCACAAGGCGTATTGAGCCGACGCACCTGATCGATGATACCGGTGGGCCTCCCTTGTGGGGGCCCATCTTTTTTGGGCCGGGGCTCCATGCTACCGCTCGGCCACCGCGATGACCGGCCTTTCGACGACGCCTGTCCGCTCCGGCGCCTCAGAATGAGGTGGTGGTTGAGACGAGCGGTTCGTCGATGCGCCGCGCCATGACAGGGATTTAGGCATGACGGCAGCGGTACTCGGGGTTATGGGCGGCTCCGGCGTCTACGACCTGCCTGGGCTCGAAGATGTCCGGGAGGAACGTGTGGCCTCCCCCTGGGGCGAGCCTTCGGACGCGCTGCGCATTGGGCGGATCGGCGACACCAAGATCGTGTTCCTGGCCCGCCATGGCCGCGGACATCGCTTCTCGCCCGCCGGGATCAACTACCGCGCCAACATCGACGCGATGAAGCGCGCCGGGGTCACCGATCTCGTCTCGCTTTCCGCCTGCGGCTCGTTCCGCGAGGAGCTGCCGCCGGGCCTGTTCGTGCTGGTCGATCAGTTCGTCGACCGCACCCATGGCCGTGCCAGCTCGTTCTTCGGCGACGGCTGCGTCGCCCACGTCTCGCTGGCCCATCCGGTCGGGCCCAGCCTCCAGTCACGCATTGCGTCAGCCGCCAAAACAGAGGAGATCGCCGTCCATCGCGGCGGTACCTACGTCTGCATGGACGGGCCGCAATTCTCCTCGCTCGCCGAATCCCGGGCCTACAAGGCGCAGGGCTTCGACGTGATCGGCATGACCAACATGCCCGAAGCCAAGCTCGCCCGCGAGGCCGAGATCACCTACGCGACGATCGCCATGGTGACCGATTTCGATTGCTGGCACCCCGGCCACGACGCCGTGGACGTGGCCGCCGTGGTGGCGGTGGCGCGCGCCAACGCCGATAAGGCAGCGCGGCTCGTCGCCCGGCTGGCGCGCGATTTCCCGGCCAAACGCGAGCCCTGTCCGGCGGGCTCGCACCGGGCACTGGACGGGGCGATCATGACGGCGCCGGCCGTCCGCGACCCCGCGCTGCTCGCCAAACTCGACGCCGTCGCAGGGCGGGTGCTGAATGGATAGGCAGCGGCCCTTTCCATTTCAGCAGGACTCCCTCTAGAAGGCGCGGGCGGCAACGGCCGCCCTGGACGCGAAATCCGAAGACAAATGCGTAGCGCCACCATCACCCGGAAGACCGCGGAGACCGACATCGCGGTCACCGTCGCCCTCGATGGGACCGGCCGATCGACGATCGCCACCGGGATCGGCTTCCTCGACCACATGCTCGATCTGCTGGCGCGGCACGCCCTGTTCGACCTCGACGTGAAGGTGGACGGCGACCTGCACATCGATCAGCACCATTCCGCCGAGGATTGCGGCATCGCGCTCGGTCAGGCCTTCTCGAAGGCGCTCGGGGACAAGCGTGGGGTGACGCGCTATGCCGACATCCACCTGCCCATGGACGAGGCGCTGACCCGCGTTTGCGTCGACATTTCGGGTCGCCCGTTCCTGGTGTTCCGCACCGCCTTCAAGGTCGAGAAGATTGGGCAGTTCGACACCGAACTGGTGCGCGAATGGTTCCAGGCCTTCGCGATGAATGCCGGCCTGACCCTTCACGTTGAGACGCTGTACGGCGACAACGCCCACCACATCGCGGAGAGTTGCTTCAAGGGGCTGGCTCGAGCCTTGCGGAAGGCGGTGGCGATCGATCCGCGGGAGGAGGGGCGCGTTCCCTCCACGAAGGGCTCCCTGTAGAGCATCTTGTCGTCGCGCTTCCCGGCCGCCTCGATGGCGGTTCGAGAGCGCCGTTGTCGGAGTCCCGCGATGCGGATGCGCAGCTACACGCTCCACCTGCCCCCCGATGCGCGCCCGGGCGAATCGATTGGCCTCGATCGGGCCGTTCTGGTGCCGGACGGCTTCTCGTGGTCCGCCTTTGCGTTCACGGTGCTGTGGTTCCTCTACCACCGGCTGTGGATCGCGGCGCTGATCGTGCTGATCGGCCTGATCGCGCTCGCCGGCGGGGGGATCCTGCTCGGGCTGCCGACCGGCGGCGGCCTGATCGTCACGCTGCTCGCCGGATGGCTGGTCGGGCTCGAAGCGTCGAGCCTGCGCCGCTGGACCCTCGCCCGGCGGGGCTGGCCGGCGCGCGATGCCCTGATCGCCGCCACGTCCGAAGACGCCGAAGCGCGCGCGCTCAATCGGTGGCTGGGCGCAAGCCCGGCGGTGGCGCGCGCCCCCTTCCCAAGCGGCCCGAGCCGCCGGGGCGAGCCCGTGATCGGCCTGTTCCCTGCTCAAGAGGGCGCCCGGTGATACGGCGGACGACACGCGCATGAGTACCGAGACCGTCGCGATCATCGATTACGGATCGGGCAACCTCCATTCCGCCGCCAAGGCGTTCGAGCGTGCCGCCCGTGAGTCCGGGCGCGATGCACGGATCCGCCTGACGGCGGACCCGGAGGTGGTAGCCACAGCCGATCGCGTCGTCCTGCCCGGCGTGGGCGCTTACGCCGATTGCCGCCGCGGGCTCGACGCCGTGCCCGGCATGGTCGAAGCGATGACTCAGGTGGCTCACCGGGACGCGCGGCCGTTCCTCGGCATCTGCGTCGGGATGCAGCTCCTGGCGACCCGCGGGCTGGAATACACCACGACGCCGGGTCTCGGCTGGATCCCCGGCGATGTTGGCCCGATCAGGCCGTCGGATCCGGCGTTGAAGGTCCCCCACATGGGCTGGAACACCCTGCAGCCGGCCCGCGAGCACGCGCTGCTTGCCGGCATTCCCACCGGCGAGGACGGCCTGCACGCCTATTTCGTGCACAGCTATGCGCTGTCACCCGAAAGTCCCGACGACGTGGTTGCCCGCGCGGATTATGGCGGACCGATCACCGCCTTCGTCGCCCGCAACAACGTCGCCGGCACGCAATTCCACCCCGAGAAGAGCCAGCGGCTGGGCCTCGCGCTCATCGCGAATTTCTTGAACTGGCGGCCCTGACGGCGGCTCCGCCCCGGCAACAAGGATAGATGTACCCGTGATCCTCTACCCGGCGATCGACCTCAAAGAGGGACGCTGCGTCCGCCTCATCCAGGGCGACATGGCCCAGGCCAAGGTGTTCGGCGACGATCCAGCTGCGCAGGCCGCGATCTTCGAAGGGCAGGGCTTTCCCTGGCTCCACGTGGTCGATCTCGACGGGGCATTCGCGGGCGCTCCGCGCAACGCGGCGGCGGTGGACGCGATTCTGGAACGCGTCACCATCCCGGTGCAGCTCGGCGGCGGCATCCGCGAGATGAAGACTCTGGAGGGCTGGCTCGCCAAGGGCGTGTCGCGGGTGATCATCGGCACCGCGGCGGTGCGCGATCCTGAATTCGTCCGTGAGGCCGCCCGCCAACATCCGGGGAAGATCGCGGTCGGCATTGATGCCAAGGACGGGCGCGTCGCCGTCGAGGGCTGGGCACAGACCTCCAGCATGACCGCCGAAGAACTCGGCCGCCGCTTCGAAGACGCGGGCGTCGCGGCGCTCATCTACACGGACATCGCCCGGGACGGGATCCTGAAGGGCCTCAACGTCGAGATGACCCTGGCGCTGGCGCAGGCCGTGCGCATCCCGGTGATCGCCTCCGGCGGCCTCGCGTCGATCGACGACGTGCATCGCCTTCTCCAGCCGGATTGCGCGCTGATCGCCGGCGCCATCACGGGGCGGGCGCTCTATGACGGGCGGATCGATCCGCAAGCGGCGCTGGCGGCGATCGCTGCGGCGCGCGGTCCGGCTTCGTGATAGAGGAAGCACAGCGAGGGCGCCGATACCGGAGGCTTCGATGACTGCATTGAAGACCTGGCCCGCGCCGGCCGGAACGGCCTACGCGGACGATTTCTACACCTGGACCCAGGAGCAGGGCGCGCGTTTGCGAGCCGGGGATGTCTCAGAGTTCGACCGCGAAAATCTTGCCGAGGAGATCGAGAGCTTGGGCAGGAGCCAGTTCGCCAGCTTGGTGAGCGCCTTGCGCGTGGTGCTGCTGCATATGCTGAAGGTCGATCATCAGCCTTCCAAACGGACACGAAGCTGGTTGATCTCGGTTGCGACGCATCGCATCCATATCGCGGACGAGTTAGACGATAGCCCTGGGTTGAAGAGCCGCCTCGTCGAAGCAATCGGCAAGGCTTATCGCCTCGCGCGCCTCGCGGCGGCGCAGGAGATGGGGCTCGCGGTCGGGAGCTTCCCAGAGACCTGCCCTTACACCTATCAGGACATCACGGATCGCCCCTTCGCGATCGATCCCGAATCCTGAAGCGAACGGACGAGCCCCTTTTGCTCAAGACCCGCATCATCCCCTGCCTCGATGTGAAGGACGGGCGCGTCGTGAAGGGCGTGCGCTTTGAGGGCCTGCGCGATGCCGGCGACCCGGTCGAGGCCGCCAAGGTCTACGACGCGGCCGGCGCCGACGAGCTGTGCTTCCTCGATATCACCGCGAGCCGCGAAGCCCGGGGCACGCTGCTCGACATCGTCAGCCGAACCGCAGAGGCCTGCTTCATGCCGCTGACCGTGGGTGGCGGGGTGCGCACCGTCGAGGATGTTCGCGCGCTCCTGCTCGCCGGGGCCGACAAGGTCGCGATCAACACCGCGGCCGTGAAGGATCCGGACCTCGTCGCCCGCGCGGCGGAGAAGTTCGGCGCCCAGTGCATCGTGGTGGCGATCGACGCCAAGCGCGTCTCGCCGCCCGGGGCGCCCGCGTCCTGGGAAATCTTCACCCATGGCGGCCGCGATCCGACGGGGATCGATGCCGTCGCCTTCGCCCGATTGGTCGCCGGGAAGGGCGCGGGTGAATTGCTGGTCACCTCCATGGACAAGGACGGGACACGCTCCGGCTACGATCTCGCCCTCACACGGGCGATCAGCGACGCGGTCTCTGTGCCGGTCATCGCCTCCGGCGGCGTCGGCGGCCTCGACGATCTCGTGGCCGGCGTGGCCGAGGGCGGGGCGAGCGCGGTGCTGGCGGCCTCCATCTTCCATTTCGGACAGGCGAGCGTCGCCGAGGCCAAGGCCCATATGGCGGCGGCCGGCCTTGCCATGCGTCTCGATGGTCCGGCCTCATCCGCGAGGACGCCCCTGTGAGCAGCTACCTTCTGGCGAACGCCAACCTCCTCGACCCGGCGACGGGACGGAAGACCCCCGGTGCGGTCCTGGTGCGGGACGGCCGGATTGCCGACATCGTCGGCGGCGCAGCTCCGGGCACGCCGGACGGCGCAAAGCGCATCGACTGCGCCGGCCGAGTCCTGACACCCGGCCTTATCGACATGCGCGCCTTCGTGGGCGAACCCGGGGCCGAGCATCGCGAGACCCTGGCCTCGGCGAGCGCCGCCGCCGCCGCGGGGGGCGTGACCACCCTGGTCTGCATGCCGGACACCAACCCGGTGATCGACGGGCCGGCCATCGTCGATTTCGTGCTGCGCAGGGCCCGCGACACGGCGAGCGTCAACGTCCTGCCGGCCGCCGCGATCACCAAGGGGCTCGCCGGCCGGGAGATGACCGAGTTCGGCCTCCTCAAGGAGGCCGGCGCCGTGGTGTTCACGGACGGCCTGCATGCGGTCGCCAACGCCCAGGTGATGCGGCGCGCCTTGACCTACGCCCGGGACTTCGACGCCCTGGTGATGCAGCATGTCGAGGATGCGGATCTCGTCGCCGAAGGCGTGATGAACGAGGGCGAACTGGCCTCCCGCCTCGGGCTGATGGGCATCCCCCGCGAGGCCGAGACCGTGATGCTGGAGCGCGACATCCGCCTCGTGCGGCTGACCGGCGCCCGCTACCACGCCGCCATGATCTCCTGTGCCGATTCGGTGGAGATCGTCCGCCGGGCCAAGCAGGATGGCTTGCCGGTGACCTGCGGGGTGTCGGTGAATAACCTCGTGCTGAACGAGAACGACATCGGCCATTACCGCACCTTTTGCCGACTCTCGCCGCCGCTGCGCGACGAGGCCGACCGGCACGCGATCGTCCAGGCTTTGGGCGAGGGCGTGATCGACGTGGTCGTGTCCGATCACAACCCGCAGGACGTGGAGACCAAGCGCCTGCCCTTCGCGGAAGCCGCGGACGGCGCCCTCGGGATCGAGACCCTGCTGGGTGCGGCCCTGCGCCTCGTTCACACCGGCGACCTCGATCTGGCCAAGCTCGTCGCCGCGCTGACGGTGAACCCGGCCCGGATCCTCGGGCGCGAAGCCGGCCGGCTCGCAGTTGGTGCGCCGGCCGATCTTGTGCTGATCGACCCCGATCTGCCCTATGTTCTCGACAAACGGCGGTTGAAGTCGCGTTCGAAGAACTCGCCGTTCGACGAGGCGCGCCTCCAGGGTGCTGCGGTGCTCACGCTGGTCGGCGGAGCGATCGTCCACGCGGCCGACGATTTGGCAGCGGCGGCCTGATGCCCCCGGATCTTACGACCTGGGCCGCGCTGGGCGGGCTCGTCATCGGATACGCGCTGGGCTCGATCCCGTTCGGCCTGATCCTGACGCGCTTCGCCGGACTCGGCGACGTGCGGTCGATCGGATCGGGCAATATCGGCGCCACCAACGTCCTGCGCACCGGCCGAAAGGGGCTGGCGGCCGCGACCCTGGTGGGTGACGCCCTGAAGGGGACCGCGGCGGTCCTGATCGCCGGGCAGTTGGGGGAGGGGCCCGCGCTCGCCGCAGGTCTTGGGGCGTTCCTCGGCCATTGTTTCCCCGTCTGGCTCGGCTTCAAGGGCGGCAAGGGCGTCGCCGTCTTCATCGGCGTGCTCCTCGCTTTCTCCCTGCCGGCCCTCGGAATCTTCGCGTTGATCTGGCTCGGTCTCGCCTTCGCGCTGAAGTATTCGTCGCTTGCGGCGCTCGTCGCATCGGCCGCGACGCCCCTGGCGTTGTGGGCCCTCGGCGCGCCGGCGCAAGCTGTGCTGTTCCTGCTGCTGGGCGTGCTGCTATGGTGGAAGCACGCGCCCAACATCCGCCGGCTGGCCTCCGGCACCGAGGGGCGCATCGGCCAGAAGGGCTGAGCGCACGGACGGGATGCGCGGTCCTCGGGGGATCGCATGCAGCTCACCGATGCCCAGCGTCTCGATTGGCTGCGCCTGATCCGCACCGAGGGCGTCGGGCCGCGCACCTTTCGCACCCTGATCAACCGCTTCGGCGGGGCGGCCGCCGCCCTTGAGGCGATCTCTGATCTCGGCCGGCGGCAGGGCAAGAGGCTGGAGCCGCCGACCCGGGCGCAGGCCGAGGACGAGATCGCGGCGCTGGCCCGCCTTAACGGCAGGCTGATCGCCACCGGCGAGGCGGATTTTCCGCGTCTCCTCCAGCAAACCGACGCGGCGCCGCCGCTCCTCGCGCTCCGGGGCGCCGCGATCCTGAACCGTCCGGCGGTAGCGCTGGTCGGCTCGCGCAATGCCTCGACGGCCGGGCTCGCCTTCACGGAGCGACTGGCCCGGGGCCTCGGCGAGGCCGGCCTGACGGTGGTCTCGGGGCTGGCCCGGGGCATCGACGCACGGGCCCACAAGGCGAGCCTCTCGACCGGCACCGTCGCGGTGATGGCCGGCGGTCAGGACCGGATCTATCCCGCCAATCACGGCGCCCTGGTCGACGCGATCCTGGGGGAGGGCGGCGCGGTGCTCGCCGAGATGCCGATGGGCTGGGTTCCGCGCGGGCGCGACTTTCCGCGGCGCAACCGCATCATCTCGGGCCTGTCGTACGGCACCGTGGTGGTCGAGGCGGCGCGCCGCTCCGGCTCGCTGATCACCGCGCGCTACGCGCTTGAGCAGAACCGCGAGGTCTTTGCGGTCCCCGGCTCGCCGCTGGATCCGCGGGCGGAGGGCACCAACGATCTGATCCGCCAGGGAGCGGCGCTCGTCTCCGAGGCGTCGCATGTCCTCGAGGTGCTCGGACCGATCATCGAGCGCGGCCCGGATGCGGACGCCGCCCCGGCGCGGGACCGGCCGGATCTCCGCGAGCAGCCGGACTTCTGGGATGAGATCGACCTCGACGGGTCGATCCCGCAGGATTTTGGCGCTGCGGACATAGGCAACCCGCTGGAGAGAGCCGTTTCGGACGAAATGGACGAGGAGCCCGGGCCGGACGACGACCGAGCCCGCATCGTCGCGTTGCTCGGACCGAGCCCCATCGGCACCGACGAGCTGGCGCGCAGCGCCGGCATCGGGATCCGGGTCGTCCAGACCGTCCTGCTGGAGCTGGAACTCGACGGGCGGATCGAGCGCCACGGCAGCGGCGCGGTCTCGCTGCTCAGCCGCTGAACGGGTCCGCGTCGGCCTCCGCGTCGGCGTCGACGTCGGCGAGGTGGCGCATCACGTCGAGGCAGCCCTGGAGGATGTAGGCAGCGGCAAGCTTGTCCACGAGTTCGCCGCGCCGGGCCCGGGAGGCGTCCGCCTCGATCAGCGCCCGGGTCACCACCGCGGTCGACAGGCGCTCGTCGAAAAACACGTGGGGCAGGGGCAGGATCGGCGCGAGGTTGCGCACGAACGCTCGGGTCGATTGCACCCGCGGGCCTTCGCTGCCGTCCATGTTGAGCGGCAGGCCGACCACGAGACCGCCGACCGCGTGCTGGCGGCACAGGGCCGCGAGGCGCTGCGCGTCCGGCGTGAACTTCACCCGGCGGATCGTCTCCAGCGGCGTCGCGATCTGGCGGCCGAGATCGGACAGCGCGAGACCAATCGTCTTGGTGCCGAGATCGATGCCGATCAGCCGCGCCCCGCCGCGTGAAGCGCTCGCGAAGGCGCGGATCGCGTCGTGATTCATGGGTCCGCCTGTGTGCTGCGTGCCAGCGTGGCCTCAGCAACGCCCTCGAATCGCGCGGGCAGCGGCTCGAAGCCCGGCCCGAGCACCAGGGCGGCTGAGTGCGCGGTGACTTGCGTGAAGAAGTCGTCCAGGCTCTCCCCGCCGAACCGGATCGTCTCGAGATCGGGGGCGAGCAGCCAGATATCGTATTCCGGGCCGCTTCCGGACACGTCCCAAAACAGAAGCCCGCCATCCTCGCCCCGGCCGAAGAAACAGGCCCGTTCGACGATGGCCGGATCGCCGCCCTCGACGTCGAACCGGTGCGATTCGGCCCCGTCCTCCAGCATCCCGATGGTGGCCCCGACGCTGTGGGCGATGATGCCGGCCTGCGTGATCAGATCGACGGCTTCGTAGGGGCCCGGAACCGCGATCCTGAACTGGTCACCTCCGAGGCCGACGCCGCACGTCCGGCAGAAGCTGCGGTAGGAGGCCGGTAAGGCGAAGCCGAGTTCCGCCGCGGCACGGTCGAGCTCCGTCTCACCCGGCGTGAAGCCCGGGGACAGGCTGGTGAAGATCCGCTCCCACATCGATCCCGGTCTCTCATCCACAGGCTTGCCGCTCTCCGTAGATCGCCCCGGATGCACACGGAGCGGTTCACGATTAGGTAGGTAAACACTTCGTTAAACCATCATGCGGGTTCCTGCCGTGTCGACACTTGGCCAGCCCACCCGTTTTGCGCCTCTCGGCTCGCCGCTGGCGATGCCGCGGCGGCATCGCCTGATGCTGCTGCTGGCCTTCGAGATCCTGGTCTTGGGCTTTGCCCAAGCCATGGTCCAGCCGGTTCGGCAGACCGGAATCACCATCGAGATGTCGGTTACGCCGCACCACGTGGTGACCTGACCCCAGGCATGCCCACCCGATCCTGAAGGCGGTCAGACGCCCGACTTTCCACACCGCGCGTTGCGGCGCGTCGAACGCCGATGCTATAGCCCGGCCGATCGCGGGAGGCTGCTCCCGGACAGGGACGAACGGGACGGCATGTCGGTCGACGAGAGGACGGTTCGGCGGATCGCGCATCTGGCGCGCATCGCGGTCACCGACGAAGAGGTCGGGCCGCTGCAGGGTGAGCTGAACGCGATCCTCGCCTTCGTGGAGCAGCTCGGGACCGTCGACGTGTCCGGCGTCGAGCCCATGACCTCCGTGACGCCGATGGCGATGAAGAAGCGCGAGGACGTGGTCACCGAGGGTGGCCGCGCCGCCGACGTGGTCGCCAACGCGCCCGAGACCGAGGACAATTACTTCCTGGTCCCGAAGGTGGTCGAGTAGGCTGGTCTCGGCGCCAACCGAGCGGACCGGATTTCTGATGGGCGCGCCGCGGCGCGCGGGGACGGGAACAGCGTGAATCCGAACGAACTCACCCTGGCCGAGGCGCGCGACGCCCTCAAGGCGAAGCGGCTCTCGGCCCGCGAGCTGACGCAGGCGCATCTCGACGCCATGGGCAAGGCCCGCGCGCTGAACGCCTATCTCCTCGAGACGCCGGACCGCGCCCTGGCGATGGCCGATGCGTCGGACCAGAAGCTCGCCGCGGGCGAGGGCCGGCCGCTGGAGGGCATACCGCTCGGCATTAAGGATCTGTTCTGCACCCACGGCGTGACCACGACGGCGGGCTCCAAGATCCTGCAGACCTTCGAGCCGCATTACGAATCGGCGGTCTCTGCCAATCTCTGGCGCGACGGCGCCGTGATGCTCGGCAAGCTGAACCTCGACGAATTCGCCATGGGCTCGTCGAACGAGACCAGCGCCTACGACAACGTCGTCTCGCCCTGGCGGCGCACGGGCTCGGACGCGCAGATCGTGCCCGGCGGCTCCTCGGGCGGCTCGGCCGCCGCGGTCGCGGCGCGACTCTGCCTCGGCGCCACCGCCACCGACACAGGCGGTTCGATCCGCCAGCCCGCGGCCTTCACCGGCACGGTCGGGATCAAGCCGACTTACGGCCGTTGCTCGCGCTGGGGCACGGTGGCGTTCGCCTCGTCGCTGGATCAGGCCGGCCCGATCGCCCGAACGGTGCGCGACTGCGCGATCCTGCTCGGCTCGATGTCCGGCGCGGATGCCCGGGACACGACCTGTGCCGACATCGCGGTGCCCGACTTCGAGGCGGCGGTCACCCGCGGCGTGAAGGGCCTGACCATCGGCATCCCCAAGGAGTACCGGGTCGACGGCATGCCGGCCGAGATCCAGAAGCTCTGGGACGAGGGCGCGGCGTGGCTGAAGGCCGCCGGTGCAACGATCAAAGAGATCTCGCTGCCGCACACCTCCTACGCGCTACCGGCCTATTACATCGTCGCGCCGGCCGAGGCTTCCTCGAACCTCGCCCGCTACGACGGCGTCCGCTACGGCCTGCGGGTCCCCGGCAAGGACATCGCCGGGATGTACGAGAACACCCGCGCCGCCGGCTTCGGCCGCGAGGTGAAGCGCCGGATCATGATCGGCACCTACGTGCTCTCGGCCGGCTACTACGACGCCTATTACGTCCGCGCGCAGAGGATCCGCACGCTGATCAAGCGCGACTTCGAGCAGGCTTACGCCGACGGCGTCGATGCGATCCTCACCCCCGCGACACCGTCCGCCGCCTTCGGCATCGGCGAGAAGGCCTCGGCGGACCCGGTGGAGATGTACCTCAACGACGTGTTCACCGTGACGGTAAACATGGCCGGGCTTCCGGGCATCGCCGTGCCGGCGGGTCTCGACGGACAGGGGCTGCCGCTGGGTCTCCAGCTCATCGGGCGGCCCTTCGATGAAGAGACGCTGTTCGCGGTGGCTCAGGTCATCGAGGATTCGGCCGGGCGGACCCAATTGCCTGAGCCGTGGTGGGCATGACCGTCCCGTATTACCCCTGGACGGTCTGGATCTGGGCCGGGTTCGATCCGGCGCTGATCGTGGTGGCGGTCTATCTCGGCTGGACCGCCAGCCAGTTCGGCAAGGTGTTCATCGCGGCGATCGCGGCGCTCGGATTTTCGGTGCTGTTCTCCTACGCGGTGAGCGCGGCCGGGATCCCATGGCCGGCGCCCGTCACCCATGACGGGCCGACCTTCTTCCCGGTCCGGGCCGTAGCGGCTTTGCTCTGGGCAGTGGTGGGCTACGGCGCACGCCGGGCGTTCGGACGCCGCGCTTGATCTTTTCGCGCCGCCGCCCGTAAGTAACCGCACGACATTGACCCCGTTCGCGACCTCATCCTGAGGTGCCGGAGCGCAGCGGAGGCCTCGAAGGAGCCCTTCAGCCAGCCGCGCGATCCGTGGAGCCCTCCTTCGAGGCTGCTGCGCACCACCTCGGGATGAGGTCGCGGGTGGGAGGCCCCCACCACGCACCTCTCTCGGCCCGGACGACCATGAACGCACCCGTCGACCCCAAGAAGCTGATCAAGGGCGGCCTCCACGATTGGGAGGTGATCGTCGGCATGGAGGTTCATGCCCAGGTCTCCAGCCGGGCGAAGCTGTTCTCCGGCGCCTCCACCGAGTTCGGGGCCGAACCGAACGACCACGTCTCGCTGGTCGATGCCGCGATGCCCGGCATGCTGCCGGTGATCAACGCCGAATGCATCGCCCAGGCGGTGCGCACCGGTCTCGGCCTCAAGGCCCAGATCAATCTGCGCTCGGTGTTCGACCGGAAGAACTACTTCTACCCGGATCTGCCGCAGGGCTACCAGATCTCGCAGTACAAGGACCCGATCGTCGGCGAGGGCGAAGTGCTGGTCGACATGGCCGACGGCTCCTCGATCACCGTCGGCATCGAGCGCCTGCACCTGGAGCAGGATGCCGGCAAGTCGCTGCACGATCAGGACCCGACCCGCAGCTTCGTCGATCTCAACCGCTCGGGCGTGGCGCTGATGGAGATCGTCTCCCGGCCGGACCTGCGCTCGTCCGAAGAGGCGAAGGCCTACGTCACCAAGCTGCGCACGATCCTGCGCTATCTCGGCACCTGCGACGGTGACATGGAGAAGGGCTCGCTCCGCGCCGACGTGAACGTCTCGGTGCGCCTTCCCGGTGCGCCTTTGGGCACCCGCTGCGAGATCAAGAACGTCAACTCGATCCGCTTCATCGGGCAGGCGATCGAGACCGAGGCGCGCCGCCAGATCGCGATCCTGGAGGATGGCGGCAAGATCGATCAGGAGACCCGCCTGTTCGATCCCGGCAAGGGCGAGACGCGCTCCATGCGCTCCAAGGAGGAGGCGCACGATTACCGCTACTTCCCCGATCCGGACCTGCTGCCGCTCGAATTCGACCAAGCCTTCGTCGACGGCCTGGCGGAGGGGTTGCCCGAGCTGCCGGACGCGAAGAAGGCGCGGTTCGTCGCGGATTACGGCCTCTCGCCCTACGATGCCGGCGTGCTGGTCGCCGAGCGGGCCTCGGCCGATTATTACGAGGCGGTCGCCAAAGGCCGGGACGGCAAGGCCGCGGCCAACTGGGTGATCAACGAGCTGTTCGGCCGCCTCAACAAGGAGGGCCTGTCGATCGAGGCGAGCCCGGTCTCGGCCGCCCAGCTCGGAGCGATCGTCGACCTGATCGGCGAGGACGTGATCTCGGGCAAGATCGCCAAGGATCTGTTCGAGATCGTCTGGACCGAGGGCGGCGACCCGCGCGCTTTGGTTGAGAGCCGCGGGATGAAGCAGGTGACCGACACCGGCGCCATCGAGGCGGCGATCGACCAGATCATCGCGGCCAATCCCGACAAGGTCGCCCAGGCCAAGGAGAAGCCGACGCTGCTCGGCTGGTTCGTCGGCCAGACCATGAAGGCCACGGGCGGCAAGGCCAATCCGGCCGCGGTGAACGCGCTCCTGAAGGCCAAGCTCGGGATCGCGTGAACGGTTCGCAGGGAGCGACCATCTCACCCATGACCTCATCACCGGCTACTGCACGCGCGGCTCAAGAGAAGGGGGCAGGTGGGATCGTGGAGCCGGCGTAACCGCCGGCAACGCCGCACGCGCGTAAGACCGCCTTTGATGAACGCGGCGCGGGTCCCCTCTCCCGCACGGGAGAGGGACAGGGTGAGGGATGAGAACTGCCCGAAAGAGGCACATCCTGTCGGCGCATCGATGACGCGCCCTACCCTGAGAGTTCTCGACCCTCACCCCAGCCCTCTCCCGCACGGGAGAGGGGGCAGGTCGCGCCGATGGAGCGCGTCGGCCTCCGTAAATCGAGCGGCAGGCCATGGTCCGGGCGGGAGCCCGTCTCGTCCTCCGCCACGACAAATTCCCGCCGCGGCGCTGCCGGGCAGGTGAGGGTGTTCCGATCCTCTAGAGAAACCGCGGCGGTACGGCTCGAGTTGGGGCTTTTCGCGCATTCGAAGGCGTGCCGTATCGGCCGCTTCTGCGCCCCTGGAGCCGCTTCCGTCCGGCTGTTCGTCTGGTGCCGCTAGGCCCGGGCCGAACCTGTCCCGAAACCGTCTATGCGGCGTTCCGCTGCGGTGGAGTCATCCCTGTCTCCTCCAGTTTCAGCCAATCGCAACCGTTGCGAAACCCGATCTCCTCAAGGTTTCCGGCCGATCCGTGCCTGCAATCGCGAAGCACACAGTGAGACTGCGCCCGTCATTGCAGTCGGTCAACTGCAAATATGCCGATGGAATGCTTTTTCCCGACCGCCAGCGCCATGCCGCAATGCATCGTGAAGCGGCGCAACCACTTAGATCGATCTTACGGCAGCGCAGAAACTTCAATGGTGCCCCAACTAATCGGCGACTTTTAAATTGGACTGACCGGCAAGCCGGTGCCCCGATCGGAGGATGCGTTCGTATCGCGTGTGGCTCGACGCTATAGGCGTTCCGGCGGCTTGCCGGTCAGCGACTCCACTCAAACGGTCAGGGACACGCCCCGCATTCTTACTTCCGCTGAGACGACACAGCGAACTGAAATCAAGTCACATCCGACGTGTCGTCAGCGTCGGTCAGCTTCGACGGTGGGCGTCTGCGTCAGGGCGGAAACACGCTCGCGCAGATCCATGAACCACGTCGGCGCTGGCGCACGGCCGCCATTGACCACGACCGTCGCGGTCATGCCGGCGATTAGGGGAATCTCCGGCGGAACGTGATCGATGCGGATGCGGACGGGGACACGCTGCGCCAGACGCACCCAGGTATAGACGGGATTGACGTCCGGCAGGCCCTGCGTGCTGGAAGCGGCGTTCGCCGTCGAGATGCCGAGGGTGATGCTGGACACCGTGCCGGTGAGGCGCGGGTCGAAGCCCATCAGTTTGACGTCGGCCCGGTCGCCGACATGGATGTTGGGCATCTTCGTCTCTTCGAAGTAGCCGTCGATCCAGTAGGAATCGGTGTCGACCACATTGATGTTCGACGTTCCGGTCCGGGCATAATCGCCCACGCGCATCAGCAGGTTGGTGACGCGGCCGTTGACGGTGGATTTCACCTGCGTGCGTTCGAGGTTGATCTTGGCCTGCCGGAGCTGCGCCTGCGCGCTCTCCAGGGCGGCCTCGGCGATCTTGGCCTGACCGGCAAATTGCTGCTTCTCCTCGACCGAGGTCGAAACCGTGGTGAGGGCCTGCCGCCGGGCCGACTGGGCGTTCTTGACCTGTAGATCGGCCTCGCGGTTCTTCACCTCGGCATCGGCCGAGGTCACGTTGACCTCGAAATCGACCGGGTCGATCACGTAGAGCACGTCGCCCTTGTGTACGTTCTGGTTGTCATGGACGCGCACATCCACGATTTGCCCGGCGACCTGCGGGGCGATGTTGGCGACCTGCACCCGCACCGTCCCGTCGCGCGTCCAGGGTGCAGCGACGTAGAATTCCCAGACATAGGCAGCCGCCACGAAGGCGACGAGCAGGATCACGCCCGTGGCGGCCAGGCGGAAGACCTTGGCGGCCCGGCCCCGGCGCGGAACAATCGGCAAAAGATCGTTGTGATCCGTCGTACCCGCGCGGGCGGCGGGCTTGGGATCGTCCTCGTCGGCGGTCGTTTCGGGCATCAGATCAACGCGATGAGCAGGGCGAGGACACAGACGTAGATGCCGGCCTCGGCGAGCGGGGCATTGGCAACATAGCGGCTGAAGCGGATGCGGGCGAAGACCCAGCGCAGAATCAGGAGGATGACGAAGGCCGCCAGGGCGTAGGCGACGAATGAGGAGATCAGCACCCCACCGATGTGAATGTCTTCAATCATGTTCGCGCGCGATCAACCTGTCCGCTTGAGGGGCGACACGGCTCCGACGCCGATGCGCCGAAGGAACCTGCGGTGTCGGGCGATGGTACGCGCCGCGGTGAGGAGATCGCTGGCGGCCCGCGCCGTCGTGAGGCGCACGCGCCGGTCCTGCCGCGAGGCCGCGCGGATCAGATCGCCAGCGGAGGCTTCCAAAGCGCGATCGTCCGCGGTGGCCAGCCCGGCCCGGGCGCGCAGGATCGCGTCGCGCAGGGCCGTCGTCGACCAGAGCCGTCGCAACTCGGCATGGCCGCGGGCGGCCGCCGCCTCCAGCCGGGCCACGGCGAAGGCGTGCGAGAGGCTCGCCTGCCGCACGGCGCCGCTCCCCGAGCTGTAGGCGGCGAACTGGAACAGGCGGTCGGCATTCAGGCTGGTCCGCGTCGTGGCATCGCCGCCCTCGCCGAGGAGGGCGTTCGCCAGCGCGCGGCGGGCGGATTCGAGCGCGAAGACCCGCTTCTGCGCCGACGTCACCGGGATGAGAAGGCGGACGACGATCGACAGGATGGTTGCAGCGACCACGACCAGGAACGCGTTCAGCAGAAAGGTCTCCGCGTCATAGGTCTGGGGGTTCGCGGGTCCAAGCAGGACCGGGAAGAACACGATCACGATGAAGCCGATGCCGAAGGTCTTCGGGTTCAGTGACAGGAAGCAGCCGAAGAAGATCACCGGCGCCATCACCATGGCAAGCATCGGAAAGCCCTGGACGCCGGTGAGGAAGACGAAGCGCGCGATGCCCGCGAAGGTCGACGCGAGAATCATCCCGATCACGACACCGGTGGCGAACTTTTTCGGGTCCGGCGTCACCGAGGACAGGGAAGCGGTCGCCGCCACTTGGACGAGCGCGAAGGAAGCCTGCGGCAGGCCGAGCGCCACGAAGGTTGCGGCGGTGGCGGCGAAGCCCAAGGCGACCCGGAGCGCGCCGCGCAGGGCGACGGGAAAATCCCGGTGGGTCGGCAGGCTGGCATCGCGCAGAGGCTGGTGGCCGTCCGCCACGGCCCCGATGCCGTCCTGCGCGAAGGTCGCCGCGCAGACGAAATCCAGGGCGCGCTGAAGCATTACCACCTCGTCGAGGGGTCTTTGACCGTCCCGGACGGCCTCATCTACGAGATCGCGCAGGCGCTCATCGTCGCGGTCGAGGCTATCGGGATCGGGCGCATCGGCGACTCGGAGGCAGATCGCCAGCGCCTCGGCGACCGCTGGGCTCGGGTTCCGCAGATTCGCGCTGGCCGCCGCCACAGTCCGGATCGAGGCCGCCATCACGTACAGCGCGGCGATGCAGCTCCGCGCGCCGGCAGCCCGGAAGGGGCCGTCGTCGAGTTCCCCCGCGATGGCGCTGGCATCGGCCCGCATCGGCGCGATCGTCCGGATCAGCGCGGCGGTGCGCGCGGCACCGAGATCGCCTTGCGCCAGGGATTCACGGGCGTAGGCGCGCGTCCCGTCCCAGGCCTTGCGGAGCTGCGGCAGCAGGGTCCGCCACGTGCTCGGGGAGGCGAGGGCATCGTTGATGAAGGTGATCGCCACGATACCGAGGACGATCACGGCGACGCGCGAGACGGCGGCATCGAAGGCCCCCTGAGGATCGTCGATCTGTCCCAGCGCAATGATCGCAACCGTGTAGCCCGACAGCATCGCCCCATAGGCGCGGGTATCCTGGAGATACTGCGCCACGAACACGCACAGGCCGAGCCAGACCGTGACGCTGGTGAACAGCAGGACCCGGTCCTGCCCGAACAGCGCGACGACGACGATCGACACCACCGCACCGATCAGCGTGCCGAGCAGGCGATAAACGGCCTTGGAGATGGCCTGCCCGCGCTTCGGCTGGGCCAGGATCGCCACGCAGGTGGCGGCCGAGGAGGCGCTGTCGAGCTGCAGCCAAAAGGCCGCCGCCAGCGCCAGCATCATGGCGATCCAGACGCGCAGGGCGAAGGCCCAGGCCGCGGGCTTGGGCACCCAGGCGTCGAGAAACCCGATCACCCGATCGATCGGCGAGACCGGACCCACGCCGGTGGCCGACGACTCAGCCATGCCGGGACCGGCCCGGCACAGCCCCGCGGCTTCGGTTCGACAGAACGGCGCGCGCCGATCCAGCCTCCGCTTCGACGGAAACGGCGCGGGGCATCCACCGGGGCAGGCCTTCGTGCGTCACAATTCGTACCCCGGTGGTCCGCAGCTCCGGCGTTAGGAACGAATGAGACGCGTCGCAGTTCGCGCGCCTTAGGTCTTATCGCCGCCCTTCAGGCGCTTGTTGCACTTGCTCCAGTATTGGGGCCACTTCGGACCCTGCGCGGCCTTCTGCGCGTCGGTGAGCGCGCGCCACTCGGAGCCACAGGTCTTCTGGCGGGTGCGCGCGGCGGTCTGGCCGGGCGTCAGCTCCTTGGTAGCCGGGGTGCCCGGTGCGGTGGCCGGCGCCTCGGCGGCGGCCGGAGGTTTTGCGGGCGCATCCTTCGCCAGCAGCGGCTGGGCGGCGAGCAGCGGCACGGCAAGCCCCACGATCGTCACGAATCGGTTGATCATCGTCTCGGTCCCCCACGGCGCCATGGCGACGCCCCGGTCGCCTATCTCGCCGCGCCCGCGTGGGGTCGGCAAGGGTCAACCGGACGCTGCCAACAGGCAGTGCATCACAGCGCGGATCTTGAACCGCCAGCCGCTCCTGCCGTTGAGCCCTTGAGCGCGACGGGGAAATCGTCTTCATTGCCGGGATTGTCCGAACCCGGCAGTGGGGGCGCCGCGCCGCGGCGATACGGTCGAGGAGCAGGCAGAGCATGGCAGCGGTTTCCGGGCGGCCGATCGACGTCCATACCTGGAGCACGCCGAACGGCTGGAAGATTCCGATCATGCTGGAGGAGTGCGGGCTCCCGTACAGGATCGTCCCGGTCGACATCGGCAAGAACGAGCAGTTCGCGCCGGATTTCCTGGCGCTCTCGCCCAACAATAAGATTCCGGCGATCGTCGATCCCGACGGACCGGGCGGCGAGCCGATCTCTGTGTTCGAATCGGGCGCCATCCTGCAGTATCTCGGGCGCAAGACCGGTCAGCTCTATCCTACCGACGAGCGCGCCCGCGTTCTCGTGGACGAATGGCTGTTCTGGCAGGTCGCGGGCTTCGGGCCGATGCTCGGGCAGACCCACCATTTCAAGATCTACGCGCCCGAGAAGGTGCCGTACGCGATCGAACGCTTCACCGCCGAGGCGAAGCGCCTGTACGGCGTGCTGGAGCGCCGCCTCGAGGGTCGGGCCTATCTGGCCGACGATTACTCGATCGCCGACATCGCGACGTTCACCTGGGCCAAGCTCAACTTCAAGCAGGGTGTCGCCATCGAAACCCTGCCGAACGTGGGGCGCTGGCTGGAGAGCATGCTGGCGAGGCCGGCGGTCCAGCGCGGCCTCGCGGCGATCTGACGAACCGTTTCAGCCGTCAGTTCTTGTTGGCGGCCTGCTGATTGACGTCCGGCACCCGCGTCCAGGTCTGGGAGCCGCACAGGATCTTGAGCATGCAGCCGGAGACGCTGAGCTCGGCCTCGCTCTCCCGCTCGAGGCTGACCGTGTAGATCTTGCCCTCCTCGATATTGTAGATCTCGCCGGAGAATTTTTCCTCGTCGGGCTTCAACCCGTCGATCAGCTGTAGGCCCATGACCGGGCGGCTGCGCTTCTTCGGATCGGGGTTCTTGAGGTCGGTGCGCGGCGCGCCGGACTCGGTGGTCGGCAGCTTGAGCCACACGACCTTGCCGCAGACCAGCTTCTGGCCCGGGCCGCACCGGTCGATCCGGATCTTGGCTCGGCCATCGCCGGTCAGCCACGTGCCGGAGGGATCCTTGCCGGTGTCTGCGGTGGCGGCCGAGAGGCCGGTGAGGAGCAGGGCGGCGCTGAGAGCGATGCGCATGGTTCGTCTCCGTGAAGGGGGCGTCGCAGACGCCCGGGGGATGGACGAAGTCGATGGAGCGGGAGTGAGCCGTCGCAATCAGGCGAATTTTCGGCGGTGTTGCGGCGGAGCCACGGCCACGCTTGCGGGTCGAGTTCACCCGGCGCCGCTTGAGACCCTGCGGACCCACCGCTATAAGCCCGGCGCCGAAGCGAAATTTTCGCTCATGCGGCGCGGCCGGCATCCCGACGCGCCGTACGCCTTTTCCACAGACGGACCGGACGCATCATGGCCACCGAGCGCACCTTCTCGATCCTCAAGCCCGACGCCACGCGGCGGAACCTCACGGGCGCCGTCAACGCGGTGATCGAGGAGGCCGGCCTGCGCATCGTCGGCCAGCGCCGCATTCGCATGAGCCAGGCCCAGGCCGAGACATTCTACGAGGTGCACAAGGAGCGCCCGTTCTTCGGTGAGCTCACCAGCTTCATGACCTCCGGCCCGGTGGTGGTCCAGGTTCTGGAAGGCGAGAACGCCGTGGCGAAGTACCGTGAGGTCATGGGCGCGACGAACCCCGCCCAGGCCGCCGATGGCACGATCCGCAAGAAGTTCGCGGAATCGGTCGGTGAGAACACCGTCCACGGTTCGGACAGCGCCGAGAACGCCAAGCTCGAGATCGCGCAGTTCTTCCAGGATTCCGACATCGTCGGCTGATCCTGAAGGCGGTGGCGGGCCGGGCACACCGGGCCGCCATCGTTCCCCCGCGCGCTTCGGGGTGCGGTGAATGCCGCCCTGTGTGTCCGGCCCGCCATTGACGGACGGGAGCCTGGAGGCGTCCAACGGCCGAGCTTGATCAATTTCAGCCCTGGACTAGGACCCCCATGACGATGCGCCGCCTGCCCCTGCTGATCGCGACCGGTCTCATCGCCCTCGGCGCGACCGCCGCCCTCGCGGGCGGATCCTCGGCCCCGTTCCAGCAATACGAGCCGGACCCCGCGCTCAAGACCGCCACCAAGGCGAACCTCGAAGGGCGCGTGCGCCACGCCTGCACGATCGTCCAGGCTCGCCTGACCAGCGCCCCCGAGGCATCCCTGGAGCGTCCCTGCGGCTGCTACGCCCGGCAGACCCTGCGCAGCCTCGACGCCTCCGAGATCGAAGCCTATCGGGCGACCGGCTATTTCAACGATACCGCACGCGCCAAGGCGCTCTCGGCACTGGACAGCTGCAAGCTGCAGCGGCCGGTCTGAGGATCACCGGGGCGCCGCCCCGGACCCTGCCGAAGGGACTCGTCCCTTCGGAATCCCCTTATACGCTGAACAGGACGCCCTCCGGGGCC
>NZ_JALNUM010000199.1:0-5337 GCF_026540795.1 Methylobacterium sp. GC_Met_2 | reverse complement strand
CTGCGGATCCGGGACCGCGGGCTTGAACAGGAACGGCAGCAGATTGAACCGGCGCCGAGCGGCGTCGTCCACGCTCGACAGGCCGGGCTTGTTGTTGCCGATGATGAGCAGCTTCAGGACGGGTGTGAACTCGAACTCGTCCTGGCGCATGAACCGGGCGCGCATGACGTCGCCACCGGTGAGCTGCTTGATCCTGGCCTCGGCCCATTTTCGTCCCTGCTCGGTCTCCGAGGCAGTGACCAGGCGCGCACCGCGCAACGCCGCGATTTCCGTTGGGTGGCGGTCATGCTTCGACGCCGTGAACACCTCCATCGCGGCGTTGAGGGCGTAGTCGTTCAGGATGCCGGCCAGAACGTGGATGAACACCCCCTTGCCGTTGCCACCGCCACCGTAGGCGAAGCACAGCGCCTGTTCACTCGTGTCACCCGTCAGGCAGTAGCCAGCCCACTGCCGCAGGAAGCGAATGTAACCGGCATCGCCCTGAGTGACTTCGTCGAGGAAGCGTAGCCATTTCGGACAATCGGGCGCCTCAGCCGGCGCCACTGCGGCTAGCTTAGTCACCCGCTGCGCTGGAATCGCCTCACGCAACTCACCAGACCGTAGGTCGACCGTACCGCCGGGCGTCGCGAGCAGCCACGGATCGGCGTCCCAGCCCTCGATCGTCACTGCAAACGCCGGGTCGACCCGGGCGAAGCGCTCGACGCCCGCCGCGAAGCTCGTCTTGCTGGCGATGAAGCGCGTCTTGTCCGCCTCCCGAACCGACATCTCCCGGGCGAGCTCACGCGCCCATTGAAAGGCGATGCCGCTGCGGTTCGGCGCCCAAGCCGCGCCAGTCCAGACGTACCATTTGCCGGTGTCGTGACAGAACAGCAGCCTGCCGACGTGCCGCTCGGCAAACTGCCGAGCCGCCCAATCCTCGGTCAGCAGGTCGCCGTTGTCGTCCGCCCTCTTGCGCGGACGCTTGGCCTTCACCTCAGGTGCGGGACCGGCAGCTGTCGGTCCACCGTCATGGTAGAAGGGATGGTGCCGCTCGGGCCCCAACGCCTCCTCCATCTCGTCGAAGGGATCGCGCCTATCCATCGCGCCCTCGCATGTTCAGCGCGGCGTCAGCGCCATCGCGCTCAGCCTTCGCAAACTGCCGCGCCTGCAGATCCGCGGCGTTCTTCTCCTCAAGCATCTTGAGGATCGCTACGCCGTGCTTGAGGGCCGCGACCGCCCGGCGGGTCGAGTAGACCAAGCCGGCATCGTCCTTGGCCGCGGCGTAGTCGACGCCCATGCTGGCGTAGAACTGGACCTGCGTCAGGCACTCGGCCACGAAGTCACGCAGCGGCGCGGCCGTGCCGTAGTAGGGAGGCTCGCTCATGCATGATCCTCCACGTTCGGGGTGCAGTGGCGTGGCCGGGTTGGTGCGGTGATCGCGGCGTAGCTCGCCCAGATCCGGCGCCGGTCCAGCGGCGCCAGCTGATTCAGAGACGCCAGGGCATCGGGCAGGGTGGCTGCGTCTGCCTCTGCTTCCCGAAGCGCGGCGACGAGCTCGACGCTCCGCGGGCCGCACGACAGGTGTGCGATCGCCGTCAGACAGCGGAGGCGGGCGATGCGTTCGCTGGCTGTGATGGTGGGCGCGAACGGCCCCCAGGCGTCGGCGGCGGGGATCATCGTGCACCCCGCCAGCTGTCGACGGCGGGGAAAGCCAACTCGGCCACGACGCCAGCGATAGACGGCGTCAATCCGAACCGGGTGGCGATATAGTCTTGTCGAAGCGCCTGGGCTGGCGTAACTCTCGGAGTGTCCACCTGGCAGTAGACATTTTTGGAGACCCGCCGCAGCCCGCGCTGTGCGCGGGTTTTCTGCTTCATGGCTTAGGCGGCCTCCATCTTGGTAGCCTGCCGCGCGTCGAAGGCGTCGAGCGTGCTCTCTTCCCAGAGATGGCGGCCATTCAGGACCATGTCCGGCTTGGGAAAGTCGACTTTGCCCTCATGGACCCAGCGCCAGAGAGCCATCTGCGAGACGCCCCCATAGCGCCGCCGCACCTGCGAGCCTGTGAGGTAGATCTTCTGTCGATCTCTCATCGAACACCTCCAAACGCGCATGAACTCTCGCGCTCGAAAGCAATGTGCTTCGAACGGATACTTCCGTCTACGCTGATGATTGGGGGTCAGTTGCCCACACGTTTGTGTGGTCTACTGCCTATTACTTGCCCGCATGATTGTGTGGGCTTCTGTGGGTCAGTTGCCCACACACGGTTCAGGGGTTGTGCCGGTCGCCGAATTTCTCACGGTATGCCTTGCCGAAATCTGCGAGCGAAGGCCCAGATCTAAACTGAACCAGTCGCGCCAGCGCGCTGCTATCTACAGATTTTCCGTCGCCTTCAGCGTAGTTTGGGTTATCGTCAAAGATGATCTTTAGCTTACCGGCCTCGAATGCTGCTTCGCATCCGCCTCTGAGAAGTATGTCCCTTTCCCAGTCACGGAGCGTGGTCGCGGGAACATTCATCTGCGCAGCTACGCGTTGCTGTGCAATCTTCTTCGTTTGACCTTGCCCATGAAGGAAGGCGACATGCTCCAAGGCGCCAGCCCGCATCTGATCCTGAGACCATGCGTTGCCGTGGCGACCGGTGGCGATCGGGCGGACGATGTCGTGGGTCTCGCCCTCATCCAGCGCCGCGAGGGCGGTCCGCAGCTCGGTCAGCACCCAGCGCGGCAGCAGCACGGGCACAGGGTCGACGGCGGGCCGATGAGGATGCGGGCCGGCCTCTGAATGGCTGGTGAGATTGCCCTTCAACTCAAAGCGCGAACCCAAGAGCGACGCTCGCTCCAGAGCCGTGTTCCCCACATCGTCCTCCGCAATCCAGCCCCCAATCTCGATAGAGAGCAGCTGCCAGAGCATCCTTGCGCGGCTCGTAGCCACTATGGCGCCAACGATGTCATGCTGCGCCCTGGCCGCCTCCCAGTCTCCGCGTGCGGAGGCTATCGCTTCGATTGCTCGGATGGATCGAGACTCGTTGGCACCTTCATCGGCTGACGTCGGCAGGTACGAATCCCAAAGTTCGTCGAGCCGCGCCTTCTTCCAGGCCTCATCCATGAGCGGGCTCCTTGCCGACGATCGCCTCGACGTGCGCCGCCCAAGCCTCCAACGCGGCCCGCTTCTCGTCGAAGTACTGGTGACGGTTGTAGATGCCGGCCACTCCGCTCACAGCGCCCGAGGCGTGGTTCAGGATGGCCTCGGTGACGTGAATCGGCTGGCGCAGGCGGGACATGACGGTCGCCGCGGTCCGGCGCAGGTCGTGCAGCCGCCACGATGCGAGTTCGACACCATCAGGATCGCGCCCGGCCTCGACCGCCTCCTGTCGAGCGATCGCCAGCATGGCGGCGTCGAGTTTCGTCTTGTTCTTCGCGAAGTTGCTCGATGCGGTGGCGCCGTCGGTGGTCAGCACGAAGCCGGCCCGGCCGGCAATGCGCGGGGCGGTCGCTAGGATCTCGCATGCGGAGAAGGGGAGGGGCACCAAGTGCTCGCGGCTGTTCTTCGTCCGCGCCGCCGGCAACGTCCACAGCCCGTCCGCATCGACCTCGGACCACGTCATCCGGGCGACCTCGTCGCGGCGCTGGGCGGTCAGCAGCAGGAACTGAACGAGCGTGCCGAACGGGTAGCCAACCTTCTCGGCAGCCAGCCACACGAGACGCACCTCGGCGTCGCTCAGCACGCGCTCACGACTCTGCTCGGACAGCGGCGGCTTGAGCCGCAGGAACGGGGTCGTCTCAATGACCTCACGCTCCAGGGCCCAGTTGAAAAGGGCACGGGCCGCCGAGAACACGCGGTTGGCCCCGACACCCATGCCGGCATCCGTGAGCGCGTCCGTGAGGGCGATGGCGTCCTTGCGGGTGATCTCGCCGATGCGCCGGTCGCCCCAGCGCGCGACGACGTGGTTGCGTAGCAGCGCCTCGGCCTCTGCGGCGTATCGGGGCTTGCTGTTCGGCTTGAGGTGCCGCTCGACGTACTCGGCCGAGACAGCCCGCACGGTGTCGCGCTCGGCGGCCTGTGCGGCCTCGACGGCGGCCTTCTTCTCAAGGATCGGGTCCCGGCCGCGGGCTGCCATCTGCAGCGCCTCCCGGGCGGCCGCACGCGCTGCCGACAGGTCGAATAGCGGATACGGGCCGATCGTGAACTTCCGGGTCTTGCCGCCGAATCGGTAGCGCACCGCCCACGACTTCGCGCCGCTCGGCTGCACGACGAGGTAGAAGCCGGGGAGGGCGGCATCGGGGATTTCAAGCCGGCCCGCGGGCTGCGGCTTATGGCGTTCGACACTCTGCATGGTCAGGACCTTCGCGACCACCAGACTTTTCCCCTCGGGTAACAGCAGGGTATCGCAAATTGCCCGTTAAGGACCGTTCGCGGCTGTTAGCCATTGTGGGTGTATCTGGCCGGAAAGCCAAGCGAAGACAGTGCCTTGTGGTCGAAAATCTGATCCAGAATGTTTGGGACTGTTATTCCCGTCTACCAGACTACGAATCTGGGGGTCAGAGGTTCGAATCCTTTCGGGCGCGCCACTAATCTCAAGCACTTAGCGGGAAGAGACTATTCCGCTGCTTACCAGAGAATCGTCTTGGTAGGCGTATGATAAGCAAGTTCGAGAGCCTGCTTACCAGCGGCCTAATTCCTTCCGTTCCGCGATCGTACCGGGCACGCTCGATGCGCCCGGCCAGGTGGAGTGCCGCCAGGCTTCGTTCTCTGTCCCGCTGGCGGAGTTCAGCGGACTTGGCGGGCTGGGCCTTCTCGGCCGGAGAGGCCTCATGAGCGTTCTGTGAGGCTGGTACGCACCCGGTGCGCTGCCGCTGGCGCAGAACCTCCCCGACGATCTCGGCGGGCCGCCGCCCGTCGAACTGGCCAGCCGAGCGCTGCATCTCGGACAGCTCACCGTTGGAGGCGTGTTATAGAACTGCACGAGCCGCGTCCGGTTGTGCCTGTTGCTCAGCCTTCACGGCAGCGGCCTGGGCCTGTCTGGCGGTTTCCTGGGCCTTGAGTAGGGCGGCGCGGGCGCCAACCTGATCAGCCGACATGACCGCGTTCCGGCCGATAAACTCGGTCATCGGCACCAGGACTGTCTCTGTCTTCTTGCGAGCCCGCCGCTCTCGGTGTGCCAGGCGGTTACGATCCCGCAGCAGGTTCCGGCGAACTCGCAGGCTGGTCTCGGCTGGCGTCCGCACCATTAGGGCCTGTCGTCGCCTGAACGGACTGGCGGGGCTTGCGTTTTCCTCTTTCCAAGACAGGAGGGATGAAGCTGAGCGACGCGCAATGGTCTGAGTTGGAGCCGCCGGTCGAGGCGTGCCGTCCGAAGGCCAA
>NZ_JALNUM010000198.1:0-5359 GCF_026540795.1 Methylobacterium sp. GC_Met_2 | reverse complement strand
GCCGGCCCCCGGCCCCGCGGCGGCGCCCCTCCGGATAGAACAGGATCGGCACGAGGCAGATTGCGTCCAAAGCCGCGCAGGCCAGGACCGCCCCGTGCCAGCCGAACCGGTCGTAGGAGCCGACCAGCACGCCGACGCCCAGGATCCCGCCGAGCGAGGCCCCGCACAGCTTGGCCGAGGCCACGAAGGCGCGCTGCTCCCCCGGCACGGTCTCCACCACCAGGGCTTCGAGGGCGATGTCCATGGTGGCCACGCAGGCGCAGGTCGCCACCGCCAGGACGAGGAGTCCCGCGAGCGGCCACTGCGCGCCGAGGCTGAGGAGCACGAGAAGGAGCACCGTCACCCCCTGCGCGGCCACGATCCAGCCGATGCGGTGGGGGAGTACCGGCAGGTGCAGGCGGTCGAGGAGGGGGGCCCACAGGAAGGTGAGCCCGACCGGCAGGTTGATGAGCTGCAGGAGCCCGACTTCGGCCAGTTCGACGCCCCGCGCCCGCAGGATCAGTGGCGCCCCGCCCGACAGGAAGCCGAGCGTCGCCCCGAAGGTCACGTACAGGCAGAAGAACGGCGTCAGCGGACGCAAGGCCGCCAGGGTATCGGTGACACGGACGCCGATGGCCTGTCCTGCCGCCATGGGACTACGCCTGGAATCCGGCAGCGGAATAGCTGGCTACTCGGTGGCTGCAGTTTATAATCACACTAATCTATTGATGGACCTCAGTTTTTGCTGACTATAGGGGTTGATGCCGGGGATCAAGTCAAGGGCGATCGAGCCGCTGCGCGGCACCTCGTCTGCGGGATCCCGGATCAGGTTCCGCTGTAGCTCCCGCGGTCTGGGAAAGGCGTGGTGCAGGATGAACCAGCACGGGACGCGGCGCGGAGTGGCTCCTCCCCTGTGACATCCGGTCCGATCGACCCAGCACCAGTGGACGGAAATCCCGGCGTTAACGCTTCATCAACCATGATCCGGGCAGATTTTCCCATCGCGAGCCGAGCTTGGAGGGACGATCCGTGACGCGACACCGGGACTTCGACGCGCTGAGCGAGGCGCAGATCGCCGCGGGACGCACGCAGAAGCGCTGGGTCGCGCCGAAGGCCGATTTCCGGCCCGCCGGACCGTTGGCGGTGGCCGACCTGCTCGACACGATCCAGCACGTGGCCGAGGCGGCCACGGGCGAGCGCAGCTTCCTGCACCTGCGCCCGAAAGCCACCGGCACACGGGGGCGCTGAGGCCCGGCGTCAGGCTCCGGTCCGGGCCACGTCCCGGACGGTCCGCTTCGCCTGACGCCACGTCCGCCAGGGTTCGAGGTTCGCGAGCGCCATCCGGCGTGTGCCGAGCCAGCCGAGCCAGAGCGCCATGGCCAGGAAGGGCGCGGCGACGATCAGCGCCGCCGTTGCCTCCGAGCCCAGCGGCAGCGCCAGCAGCTTCACCACGCCGTCGAGCCCGAGAAAGAAGGTCACGATCAGGAGAATCGGGATCGTCCCGACGATGGCAATCAGCGAGACGATCGCCCGGATATTGCCGTCGACCTCGGTCCGCGCGAGCGTGAGCAGCGCCTCGATATGGGCCGTGCCCTCGCGCAGGGCCGCGATCAACAGGGCCAAGGTTCCGTCAGGGGTGTTTCCGTCAGGGGGTTGGCGCATGGTGCCGGATCTTCCGTGAACAGCCCCCGGCCAACGGGCCCGCCGGCCGATACGTTCCGCCTTCCCTTACAACAGCAGCAGTACGGCCCCGAGGACGAGCAGCGTCGCGAGGCCTGCCAGGGCGACGGCCCGGTTGACCCCCGCCCCGTCGTCCGGATCCGCCTGCGGCGGCGATGCCGGCCGCGATCCGGAATCCGTCATTGAGGCCGCCGCGTCCGCGCTCTGCGCCGCCCGGACCAGCGGGACGGGGCCGGGATCCCGCGACGGGAGGGTCAGGGCGGTGGTAAGCGGCTTGTCGGTGGGCGGCCCGAAGGCTTCGGGCTCGACGCTGATGCCGGCGGCCTCCAGTTCGAGCATCACCAGGACGAGGGCATCGACGTCCAGGTGCTCCACCGGCAGCGCGGCCCGCAGGTCGTCCGCCGAGAGTTCCCCGCGGTCCCGGCCGAGGGCGATGAGCCGGTCGAGGGTCCCGCGATCGATGGTCTGGGACATGTCCGGCCCCCTGCCCTGCTGGTTCGTCGCCAACGCGCGAGGGCGGGGGCGGTTACCGGTTCTCAGCGACCGAGGGCGGCCAGCGCGGCGTCCGGTCCGGGGCTGGCCGCGTCCGGCCGGCGCCGGAGCATCGGCCGCTCCACGCAATACCAGCTCAGGATCCCGAGGGGCAGCGCGGCCGCCAGCGTCAGGGCCGCCCCCGTCCAGGGGGAGAGCCCCGGCACCCATACCATCAGCAGGTTCTGGATCGGCCACGCGTAGAGATAGAGCCCGTAGGAGGGATCGACCTGCGCGGTGGCGCGGCTGAGCGCGAGGGGCCGCACCGCGAAGGCGAACCAGAAGATCAGGTAGCCGCCGAGCAGCGCGAAGGCCGGCTCGGCCAGCGGCGGGCTGAACAGCAGCGGCAGGAGCAGCAGGGCAGCCAACGCCGCGCCCCGGCCGGTATAGGCGATCCGGTCGGCGAAGAGCTGAAAGGCGCCGCCACAGGCGAACACGAAGCCGAGCCGGATCATCTCCGACAGGGAACCGAGCCCGTCGCCCGGATGCCCGATCGGCAGGTACAGCCAACGCAGGACGAGGAGGAGGCTCAAGCCCGCCAGCATCGCGAGGTAGCGGCCTCGCCTCCGCAGGGCTCGGGCGGTCCCGACGAGGCCGAGCAGCAGGTAGCAGCCGAATTCGCAGGGAATCGTCCACATCGCTCCGTCGAGCAGCGGATAGGGCAGGTCCGCGAAGGCGCCCGGGACCACCGGCATGAGCAGCAGAGCCAGCCGCACCAGGGTCTCAGGGAGCGAGACCGCCGCGAGGTCGCCCCCGGCCAAGGGCGCCACGATTCCGATACACAGGAGCGAGGCCACCACGAAGCCCGGATAGATCCGCCTTACCCGCCGCATCAGGTAGTCGGCGAAGGAGCGCTTGGCCCGGTAGCTCGCGGTGATCAGGTAGCCGCTCACGAGGAAGAAGCCGTCGACCGCCACCTCGCCGAACGACAGGGTGCCGAAGACCCGCGTCAGCAGCTCGCGCGACCGGTCCCCGTCCACCAGTTCGGGGGCGTGGGCGAGGATCACCAGGGCCGCGAACAGCAGGCGCAGCGTCCCGAAATTGTTCGCCCGGCCGCCCAGTGCCACCCCTGCCCGCTCCGCGTTTTTTGCGACGGACCCAGGGGCTGGCAAACCCGGTTGGAGCGCAAGGACAAAGCGGCCACACCGCCGCGGGATCTGCGGCTACGCTTCCGCTCTATGACCCCACGAACGCCGTGCTCAGATCGGCCTGGAACGCGCTGATCATCGCCGCGCGCCGCTGCGCGCCGACGAGGAGCCGGACGGCCGGCGGGGCCTCCCGGAACACGCTGACCTCGCCGTCGGTGAGCACCGCCCAGAGGGTCACGGCCGCGGCGCGCACCTGCAGGACCTGCTCCGACAGCCGCAACGCCTCGGGGCGCCCGGGGACGAACCAGCGCGACAGGCGCTCGGTCCAGAGGGCGAGATGGGTGTCGAGCCGCGCGTCGATCAGGGCGCGCCGGTCGCTCCCCGGCGAGCGGGTCCGCCGGCCGGTTGTGGTACGTCGCGATCACCGCCCCCCGGTTGCCGTCCGCGTGGCTGATCTCGGCCTCGCGCAGCTTCCGGTCGATCGTGACCGACCGCACGGCTGGCGCGGCCAGCGTCACCCGCAGGAACTCGGCCATGCGGGCGGGCGTCGCGAAGGCGGCGGAGCCTATGGAGGACATGGCGTTGGACCGTTTCGGCGGAGCCTGAGCGAGTTACGCTTGTGCGCGCCGCGCGCCACACCGGGCGGGAATCGCCAGGTGGTGATCTGCGCAGGACCCCGGCGCCACCTCGGCAACCCTCGATCGGGATGAGGCTTGTCCTGTGGCCCGGGCCGTTCGCGAGGCCGCACGCAGCCCGATCCGCGCCGACTCGATGGGGATCCCGGTCTTCGCTCAACGCCATCGGGGCTCCGCCCCGATACCTCGCTAAAGGGCCCGGCCCTTTGGAACCCCCATCCTGGACCCGTCAGGCCGACGCGGCCGAGCGTTTCGCCTGCCGGATGACCTCCTCCGGCGTCGGCGGGTTGGCCGGATGGTAGGACAGGCAGAGCGGCGTGCGCAGCTTGGCCGGGCGCCCGGACCCCTCGGTGGCGAAGTAGAACTCCCCCGCCCCGAGCTTGCCGATATCGGTGCCGCCGCCGCCATTGGCCGCCAGAATCTCCTGGGCGGCCGCGATCGTCGCGGGCGCGCTCTGCCGGCCGAAGAACTGCGTGGTGCAGTTCGAGACCACCTGATTGTGGATGCCCCGCGGCACCTGCGTCGCCACGATCATCCCGAGCCCGTACTTGCGGCCCTGCGCCACCAGCTTGATGCCGCTGCCGAGGCTCGGCGCCGCCCTCTGAGCTGGCAGGAAGGTCTGCGCCTCGTCGACCACGTAGAGCATGCCCCGGGGCGACGGGTTCTTCTTGATCCAGCCGAACAGGGTCATCTGCAGCCGGTTCACGAAATCCTCCCGGGCCGCCTCCGAGGCGAGGCCCGACAGGTTGATCACCGAGATGCGGGTGCGCCCCGGGTCGCGCCCGAAGAACAGGTGACGCGGGTCGAGCACCGTGCCCTCCACCTTCAGGAGCGGGTTCGTGGCGATCGCGGCGTGGAGCTGGTCGGCCATGCCGGCTCCGAGCTTGGCGGCATTGCCGATCGCGCTGATCCCGTCGGGTAGGTCCGACAGCAGCGCCATGAAGGCTGCAAGGTTGCCGCCGCCCTGCTCCGCGAAGCGGCGCAGGGAATCCGCCAGCACGCCGCGCTGCAGCGCGTTCTTGGCGCCGGCCAGAGGCCCGAGGGTTTCGGCCGCCATCTCGATCGCCTGCTGGCGCTCGTCGCGATCCTCGCCGAGTTCCCCGAAATCGGGCAGGACCGCGAGGAACAGCGGGTTGCCGGCATGGACGCCCGGCGTCCAGACCACGACCTCGACCCGCTCGGCGTAGAGCGCCGCCTTGCGCACGTCCTCCGGGGTGAAGGCCTTCGGCTGGTCCGGCCACGGGTCGCCGAGGCGCGAGAGATCGTTGTTGGGGTCGATCACGATGGCCGGGATCCCCGCCAGGGCCGCCTCCTCCACGAGGCGGCGCAGCAGCACGGTCTTGCCCGACCCCGAGCCCGCGATGATCGCCGTGTGCCGGGGCAGCAGCCGCAGCGGCAGGCTGACCGGGGGGGCGTCGGGGGTGAGCCGGTGGCCGACCGGGATCG
>NZ_JALNUM010000197.1:0-5476 GCF_026540795.1 Methylobacterium sp. GC_Met_2 | reverse complement strand
CGATGAGTCCGTTATCACGCAGTGGCCGGATTTGAAGCGTCAATGAACTGCTGCGGTGATGGGCTGCAGTCGCGGTCGCGCAATCTGATCCTGAGCGGGAGAGTGGTTGCGCGACTGCTCTGAGTTGCAGGATCTTTTAATCGCCTCAAGCTACCATGCCCCCAACGACCGGCAGTCTGCCGAGCGCCGAAAGAGCAGCGTCGGGCCGGGTCCGCGATCGGCCTCGGTACTGCTTCGCCGGCGCGCTAGATTGTTTCCGTATCGATCCGACGGAGAAGATCGATGCCTCGGAATATGCCGAACGATCGAGCGCTTGTGGAAGCACGCCTCTATGAGACCAACGAACTGCTGCGCACCGCCTTGGAAAGCATGGATCAGGGCTTGATCCTCTACGGCCCGGATATGCGCGTGCGACTGCACAACCAACGTGCACGCGAACTCCTCGACCTACCTGCGGCTGTTCTGCACGACGGCAGTCCATACAGCGTCATCAACGCGTTCCAAGTCGCGCGTGGCGAGTTTCAGACCAGCCCGGCGCCCCTGATGGCAGCTTTGGACGCCGCTGATCTCGCCAGTTTGCCGGACGTGTACGAGCGCGAACGCCCCGATGGCACGAGCCTGGAGGTGCGTGTCGTGCGGCTGTCGAATGGCGGGTACGTGCGCACGTATACGGACATCACGCGCCGCCGTGAGAGCGAGCGCGCCGCGCGGGCCAGCGAAGCCCGCCTGCGTCTGAGCGAGGAGCGGCTCGCCCTGGCGCTCGACAGCGGCGAGGACTGCCTGTTCGACTGGAACCTGATCGACGGGACGACCTGGGTATCCGAGCGGTGGCGCGGTAGACTCGGCCTCGTGGGTGAACGTGCTCGACCTACCATGTCGGGTTGGATCGAGGCGATCCACTTGGATGATCGTGAGCGTGTGATGACAGCCACACGGGCGCACCTGAGGGACCAGACTGCCACGCTCGAATGCGAGTACCGCGTGGGTCAGGTGGAGGATGAGGCATTCTGGGTTCTCGCGCGTGCCCGTGTAGCTGGTCGTGCTCCAGACGGTCGGGCGCTGCGATTGGTCGGTACGCTGATCGACATCTCGCGCCGCAAGGAAGCGGAGGCTCGCATCGCCCACATGGCGTTGTACGATGCGCTCACCGGCTTGCCGAACCGCAACCTGTTCCGCGAACGTCTCGATCAGGCGCTTTCTCGGGCGAACTTGGCGCCGAACCGCCACGCCGTGCTCGCGCTCGATCTCGATCACTTCAAGATCGTCAACGATACCTACGGGCATCTCGCGGGAGACCGAGTTCTGCGTCTCGTAGCCGAGCGCATTCACTCGGCCGTGAGCGATGCAGACACGGTGGCGCGGTTCGGCGGCGACGAGTTCGCGGTGATCCTATCCGACATCGACGGCGAGGTGGGTGTCAGGCAAGTGTGTGAGCGCATCATCGCGGCCGTGGATGAACCGTTGCAGCTCGACGGCATCGTAATCGACATCGGCGTGAGCGTCGGCGCGGCGCTCTTGTCCGACGACCACGCCAGCGCCGAGGGCGTTTTCCAGCGGGCCGATATGGCGCTGTTCCGAGCGAAGGTTGCGAGCCGGAACACCTACCGGATGTACGAGGCCGAGGCGCACGCGCGTACCGCCACGCGCAGTCTGCTCGCGATCGATATGAAGGAGGCGATCCGGCGGGGTGACTTCTTCCTCGTCTACCAGCCGATCATCGACGTGACGACCAGGGCAATCGTGAGCTTCGAAGCTCTGATGCGTTGGCAACATCCCGTACACGGCCTGATCTCGCCGGGCGAGTTTATCCCGGTGGCGGAGGACACGGGGCTGATCGTGCCGCTGGGCATCTGGGCACTGCGCGAGGCGTGTACTGAGGCGCTGAACTGGCCTGCATCCGTGCGCGTGAGCGTCAACGTTTCCGCGGTGCAGTTCCGCGGCGGCCTGGAGGAGGCTGTTGTAGCTGCACTATCGGCGACCGGTCTCCCGGCACGACGCCTGAAACTTGAAGTGACCGAGAGCCTGCTGATGCAGAACCCGGAGCAGGCCGTAGGGGTATTGCACCGGCTTCGCGCACTGGGCGTGCGCTTGGCGCTCGACGATTTCGGCACCGGGTACTCGTCCCTGAGCTACCTGCGGCGGTTCCCTTTCGACAAGATTAAGATCGATCGATCCTTCATCCGCGACATTGCCGACCCGGATGCGGCCGCGATCGTGCGGGCGGTCGTGAGCATTGGCGAGCGGCTGGGCATGGGCATCGTCGCTGAGGGTGTCGAGACGGTCGAGCAGCTTGAACTGGTCCGCCGCGAAGGCTGCACCGAGGTGCAGGGTTATATCTTCAGCAAACCACGAACGGCTGCGGATGCCCGGGCTCTCTGCTGTGAACAGCCGAGCGATGAACATCCCGGATCGGAATCAGAATTGAGAACCTCGGACGAAATGCGTGATTGGCCCTCGTTTCCAGACGAGGATCTGCCCAGCCCCGGGAAGGACGAATTTAGCGTCGACGGAGGCCGGCAGTCCGCTGAGATACCCAGTGAGTGCAGGATCGCGGAGTCGATTGGCGATCAAGTCGTAAAATCACTCGGGCCGCGACGTCGAACATAATAACGGTGACAGGGCGCAACTGGCTCCGTCGCAGGCGATCATGTCGGCTACTTCGGTTTCACTAAGACAAACATAGGACTAATTATTCAGTTGGATGCGGGCTGACGCCCATCCGTCCGTCGTTATCCAGCAATGCGATTGATATTTGCGATCTCGCCGTGGCAAACGGCCTCGATCTTGGCTTTCAACGTCACGCTGGTGAAAGGCTTGATGATGTAGTTGTTCACGCCCGCCTTCTTGGCCGCTATGACGTTTTCTATTTTCGACTCCGCGGTAATCATCAGGAATGGGGTAAGCCGTAGTGTCTCGTCGGCGCGCACATGCTGGAGCAACTCGTAGCCGGTCATCGGCCCCATGTTCCAATCGGAGATCACGAGCCCGTACTTGCGATCCTTCAGACGCTCAAGAGCGGCTGTCCCGTCAGAGGCATCGTCGATCTCTTTAAAACCGAGCTGTTTCAGCAGGTTGCGGATGACCCGTACCATCGTCTGATAGTCGTCGACGAGGAGGATCGGCATGCTCAGGTCAAGGAACATAGGCGCTGCTGTTTTCGTCAAGGGCAAAATGCATTCTACGATAAGAAACTTACGGATCTGCTCCTCAATCTTGCTAAGGAGCCGCGATCAGGTCGCTGGCTGCGGCTAACATCTCCGCCATCGCATCCGCCGCGTTGTTGAAGGCTGGAGTGCCTGTATCCCAGTCCCGCTTCGCCAGTGCCGCAGTCATGCGCGCCGCTTCGGTGTGAGCCGCCTGTTCGGCTCGGACCAGCCGCGAGAACGCAGAGCGCTGTTCCAGCGACGTGCCGCGCAACTGCACGGCAAGTGTCGGTGAAGACTGACCCCGCATGGTCGTGGCGGCCGTGTCCGGCGATGCCTGACCCAACAGGATACCTGCTAACCGCCGCTTCCACGCCCCGACATCGAGCGGGAGTCGCACAAGCTGGCAGGCTGGCGTAGCATCCTCGGCCGCATCGAGCGCTTTCTGAGCCGCGGCCTCCGCCTTGACCAATCGCTCGGTGATGCTCGCGATCTCGCCGCGGGTCTTGCTCGCCTTCTCGGCGATGCCCTGTACGTTCTGCGCGATCTCCTGCGTAGCCTGCCGCTGCTGACCGAGGGTCTCGGACAAGGCGCGGTTCAGATCGCTCGTCTGCCGGATGCCGGCGTCGGCCTCCTCAACGCATGCACCGAGCTTCTCGACCGTCGCCGTACCGGAGATCACCGCGGCACGACTATCACCGACCGCATGGGCGATCTGGCTCATCTCAGCCTGCAACGTCCCGAGCCACGTGCGGATCTCGTCGGTCGACTTGGCAGTCTGAGCCGAGAGCGCCTTCACCTCGGATGCGACCACTGCGAACCCCTTGCCAGCCTGACCGGCACGAGCCGCCTCGATCGTGGCGTTCAGGGCCAGCAGATTTGTCTGCCCGGAGATGTTGGCGATGGTGCCGGCCATGCTGCCGATCTGCGCGACCGCACCCTGCAAGACCCCGAGCCTTTGGTCGATCTGCGCGGTGCGCGCGTCGATCGCCTGCATGGCTTGCCGAACCTGCTGGAGCTCGCCAAGACACGCCAGCATCGCCGTGCGGGCCGCCTCCGCCGAACTGCCGGCGGCTTCAGATGTGTCGGCGACCTGGGCGATGGAGGCGACCATTTCCTCCGTGGCGCTGGCGATGGTCTGAGCGGAGTCGGCCACCTGACCGACGTCATGGGTGGTCCAACCGACGTTGATGGCCGCCTCGGAGGCTTCATGAGCCACATTCGCCAGAGCGCCGAGATGGGTATGCCGCTCTCGGCGCCCATGCATGAGCAGGCGCGAGAGCACATCCCGCAACGGGCCATCCGGCAGATCGGCGATGGTCAGATCCTGCGTCGCGGCCAAACGCTCTACGGCGGCCAGCAGCCGCTGTTCCTCCGCACGTCGAAGCCGCTCTGTGCTGCTGAGTTCCGGCTGTATCGGAGGCTTGGTCGACTGGCGGAATGAGAGGCCGATCATCGCGCGCTTCCAAATGAGTTTTGCCGCGAGGATGTCGTGCGTTGGTTAATGAGTCGTCGAAATGCCTTGCGTCGGTCACCGCCCCAACACTTCTCAAACGGCGTTGTGGGCGAGCTATTGCGCGTCTACACGCCCCGGCTTGATTTGAGCGTAGGGATCCGGATGAGCGGTGTCGTGGCCGCCGTGCTCCCGGCGCTAGCCGCCGAGAACGCCGAGCTGCGCCAGCCGTTGGCCGCGGCGCAGGACAGGCTGGTCGAGACCGCTATCGATGCTGTGCATCTGCACGTTGGACATGCGTTGCGTGAAGTTATCGAACGGTCGTTGAATGGGTAATCACCTTGCCGAAATGACCGCTTTCGAACTCATACGCGCGTTAGCTCACGATGCTGTGGTGGGCGTCGTGGTAACCGACACGATGGTCGCATCGCCCGGTCCAGTTATTCTGTATGCCAACAAAGCCTTCGGTCGGCTTGTCGGGCGCGATTTGGGTGATATCCTCGGCCAGACCCCGCGCTTCATGCAGGGCAGGGAGACACGTCGCGAGACACTCGACGCCTTCCACCGCTCTCTGGCCGCTGGTGAGCGCTTCCACGGCTACCTGACCAACTACCGTGGGGATGGCTCCAAGTATCGCGCGGAGATCGATTGCCGACCGCTGCGCACGGCTGACGGCCGCATCGAGAACTTCGTCGCATTCGAGCGGGAGGTGCTGCGCCGGATCGGTCGTCCTGCCGGCAGTGCAGCCGGGCGCTACGAGCCCGCCAGCGTAAGTAACGACTCGTTAACGGCCGCGCTGCGCAGCCTCGCCATATTCGAGCACGCATAAGTTGTCATGCGTTAAATCACGGCCACGTGATTACTGTTGTCGTGTGCGAAC
>NZ_JALNUM010000196.1:2500-5680 GCF_026540795.1 Methylobacterium sp. GC_Met_2 | reverse complement strand
GATCTTTGACAAGTTATGATTGAGGAAGGGAGACGCGGGCGGCGTTTGTCCTTGCGGTCGGGTCGAGAGGCCTGACGTGAGAGACTTGTGCTGATCTGTTGTTCTTCTTTCTGAGCTCACCGACGGGTATTTGGCGCTGTGAAGCGTTTGGATGCTTGGTCGATGTGAGGCTCCGTCTGAGAATAATGTGATCGGCCAGATCAATCTCTTCAACGTGAGAGTTTGATCCTGGCTCAGAGCGAACGCTGGCGGCAGGCTTAACACATGCAAGTCGAGCGGGCCCTTCGGGGTCAGCGGCGGACGGGTGAGTAACGCGTGGGAACGTGCCTTCCGGTTCGGAATAACCCTGGGAAACTAGGGCTAATACCGGATACGCCCTTATGGGGAAAGGTTTACTGCCGGAAGATCGGCCCGCGTCTGATTAGCTAGTTGGTGGGGTAACGGCCTACCAAGGCGACGATCAGTAGCTGGTCTGAGAGGATGATCAGCCACACTGGGACTGAGACACGGCCCAGACTCCTACGGGAGGCAGCAGTGGGGAATATTGGACAATGGGCGCAAGCCTGATCCAGCCATGCCGCGTGAGTGATGAAGGCCTTAGGGTTGTAAAGCTCTTTTATCCGGGACGATAATGACGGTACCGGAGGAATAAGCCCCGGCTAACTTCGTGCCAGCAGCCGCGGTAATACGAAGGGGGCTAGCGTTGCTCGGAATCACTGGGCGTAAAGGGCGCGTAGGCGGCGTTTTAAGTCGGGGGTGAAAGCCTGTGGCTCAACCACAGAATGGCCTTCGATACTGGGACGCTTGAGTATGGTAGAGGTTGGTGGAACTGCGAGTGTAGAGGTGAAATTCGTAGATATTCGCAAGAACACCGGTGGCGAAGGCGGCCAACTGGACCATTACTGACGCTGAGGCGCGAAAGCGTGGGGAGCAAACAGGATTAGATACCCTGGTAGTCCACGCCGTAAACGATGAATGCCAGCTGTTGGGGTGCTTGCACCGCAGTAGCGCAGCTAACGCTTTGAGCATTCCGCCTGGGGAGTACGGTCGCAAGATTAAAACTCAAAGGAATTGACGGGGGCCCGCACAAGCGGTGGAGCATGTGGTTTAATTCGAAGCAACGCGCAGAACCTTACCATCCTTTGACATGGCGTGTTACGTGGAGAGATTCACGGTCCACTTCGGTGGCGCGCACACAGGTGCTGCATGGCTGTCGTCAGCTCGTGTCGTGAGATGTTGGGTTAAGTCCCGCAACGAGCGCAACCCACGTCCTTAGTTGCCATCATTCAGTTGGGCACTCTAGGGAGACTGCCGGTGATAAGCCGCGAGGAAGGTGTGGATGACGTCAAGTCCTCATGGCCCTTACGGGATGGGCTACACACGTGCTACAATGGCGGTGACAGTGGGACGCGAAGGAGCGATCTGGAGCAAATCCCCAAAAGCCGTCTCAGTTCGGATTGCACTCTGCAACTCGAGTGCATGAAGGCGGAATCGCTAGTAATCGTGGATCAGCATGCCACGGTGAATACGTTCCCGGGCCTTGTACACACCGCCCGTCACACCATGGGAGTTGGTCTTACCCGACGGCGCTGCGCCAACCGCAAGGAGGCAGGCGACCACGGTAGGGTCAGCGACTGGGGTGAAGTCGTAACAAGGTAGCCGTAGGGGAACCTGCGGCTGGATCACCTCCTTTCTAAGGATTCTTTTTTGGACTTGGGTACCGGTTCTGCCGGCGCCCTCCGAGACCTGGCCTCGCGCCTCGCGCTCATCCATCGAAGATCATTAGGATATTAGGGCTCAGTCAGAGCCCATTGGCGGGACGGACGCCGCCCTCGTTTCTCTTCCTCACCAGATAGCGCGATCGCGGACGCGGTTCGGCTCATGCTGAACCTGCGGCTGCCGGATCGACTGGGCCTGTAGCTCAGGTGGTTAGAGCGCACCCCTGATAAGGGTGAGGTCGGACGTTCGAGTCGTCCCAGGCCCACCATTATGAGGATGGCCTCAAACGCCGGCGGCGACATCCGTCGCCTTAGGCTTCTCGCGCCACGCGGCGCGGCGGCCGTTCGGCCTTGCGAGGCTTCGCCTCGGATGCTCTGCCTTGAGCCGGTCCTTCTTGGGGACATAGCTCAGTTGGGAGAGCGCGTGCTTTGCAAGCATGAGGTCGTCGGTTCGATCCCGTCTGTCTCCACCATTTTTTTGGAACTTGGCGCCGCTGATGCGGCGACGGTCCGAACCTTGGTGTCGAGGCCAGCTATCTGGAACATGAGTTTGCCGCGGCAATGATCGACGAGGACCGACAGGTTCGGTTGGTTCGGCCGTGCGCAAAAAACATCAGTGACATCGTGAAGAGGGAATGTGGCCGTTGGGGCAGAGAGATCTGTCAACCCTGGCGGTCATGTTCGGCAAGCATACGGTGGTGGGTCCGGAAACGGATCTGCCACTGGTCTTTTTGTGACCGTGTCAGACTTTTGCGCTGGATACTCTGGATCGAGTGGCAAAAGAACGGACATCGATCACGAGAGCGATCAAGTGCCTTAAGAGCATTCGGTGGATGCCTTGGCGCTGAGAGGCGATGAAGGACGTGGTACGCTGCGATAAGCCTTGGGGAGCTGCGAACGAGCTTTGATCCAGGGATTTCCGAATGGGGAAACCCACCTTCGACCTTCCGTATTGTGTTTCTATGGCCTGTCTTTCCGCGGACACCCGCGGACTGGCTCCGTAGAAGCAACAATACGGTTGGTCATGTGAAGGTATCAAATCCTGAATCCATAGGGGTTTGAAGCGAACCCGGGGAACTGAAACATCTCAGTACCCGGAGGAAAGGACATCAACGAGACTCCGTCAGTAGTGGCGAGCGAACGCGGATCAGGCCAGTGCCTGTTGAGAGTTTACCGGAACGGTCTGGAAAGGCCGGCGCGACGGGTGACAGCCCCGTACGGGACGGACGATCATCAGGACTCGAGTAGGGCGGGACACGTGAAATCCTGTCTGAACATGGGGGGACCACCCTCCAAGCCTAAGTACTCCTCAGCGACCGATAGCGAACCAGTACCGTGAGGGAAAGGTGAAAAGCACCCCGACGAGGGGAGTGAAACAGCACCTGAAACCGGATGCTTACAAACAGTGGGAGCTCAAGGTTCGTCCTGAGTGACCGCGTACCTTTTGTATAATGGGTCAGCG
>NZ_JALNUM010000195.1:0-5740 GCF_026540795.1 Methylobacterium sp. GC_Met_2 | reverse complement strand
AAGTAGGCGTGCGTGTGATCGGAGACAGAACCATGCAGGCTGATAACCCGCTCTGGTACGATTACGCCGAGGCTGAGGAGGCGCCGAGTCCCACCCTGTTGATCGTTGCCTACCTGGTCGACTTGAGTGTCAGTGGCCTGAGGGCTGCTAGACGTGTGTACTGGCTACCGGACCGGATCTGGTGCCAAGTGGCCGACACTTGTGCGAGGTACCGCGCGACTTAAGCGTAGCAGCTCTGCAAAGCACCGAGCTGAGTCAGGCCGAGGTGTTGCCCTCGTCCCCGGCGATTGGAGCGGCATCGCACAGGCGCCAGAACTCGATGAAGCCGGCGGCGTAGGCGGCAAGCAATACGGCGGTCCAGTGCACAGTCTGGCTCCTCAACACAGGCGTTCAGCCGTTTTGTAGCCAAGACCTTGATAACTTCTAACCCATGTGAGCGGCATTTACGAGCCGTCTAGCCACCGCCGGGCACCTCGACAGTTTCACGTTGGGCCGCCATCTTGAGTGCCTGCCCGCGGCGAGGAGGCGCCCCGCATGACGCCCGATCGCCCGCTCTGGCTTGCTCCCATCCTTGTGCTGATCGCCCTCGCCCCGCTGGCCTGGATGGGCCGGCAGTGGGTTCGCGAATGGAGGGCCCACAAGGCCGGCACGCTGCTCCCGCGGGGCTACAAGCCACCGGAGCCGCCGACCCTGCACGAGCCGTGGCGCTGGCGGTTCCTCTGGCTGTACGCGGTCCAGGCGGTCGCGATCGGCGGGCTGACATACGGGATGGTCAGCGATATGGGGCCAAAGGATGCTGCCGGCTTCGTGATCGTGAACATCATCCTCGTCGCCTTCGCCACAGCCGTCCTCACCCGGCTATGGGACCGCGCGGCGGGGCTCGCGCGGCGCCGTAGCACCGCCAGCGAGGGCGAGCAGGCGCCGGGTAAACAGGTCGGCGTTCCGGCTGCCCGGGGGCGACTTCACCAGCGCCCTTAGGTCCGGGAGGGCCGCCGGGTCGAACAGCATGCGGGCGATAGCCGCCCCGTTCCGCCCGATCTGGTAGCGCGTGAAGGCATCGCCGGCCGACTTCTTGGCCGCCAGCAGGCCAGCGCCGCCGGCCCCGACAAAGCCCGCCACGCCGCCGCCGCCTGCCGCGCTCGCGACCGTGCTGGCGATGGCGCCGCCGACCGACTTGCCGCCAGCGAGCTCTTCCTGGATCCGCGCATTGAACGCCGTATCCGACCCCTTCTGCGGGCGATAACCGGTCGCGCGGAGCGTGGTCAGGAACCGGTCGAGCCCCTGCCACAGCGTGTCGCCGTTCGGCAGCGCCCGGATGCCCGCCTGCAGGTTCTTGGCCTGCTGCGAGTTGCCGGCCACCGCCGAGGCGAACCCCGCGCCACCGTACTGCGCAGGCAGGCCGCGGAGATCCCGTGTGGCGTCGTCAAACGTCGTCTCCAAGTGGATCCGGGCGAGCTGCCGAGCCGCCTGCGGGTCGCTCTTGGCGAGCGCCCCCATGGTGGCACCGATCTCGGCCTCGCCGCCGGCCAGGGGTTCACGCTCGAACAAGGTGCCGATCGCGCGCTTCAGGTCCGGCTTCTGCGCGATCCGCCCGAGCGGCGAGCGCTCCACCGCCGCCATGCCGTCACGGGCCACCGCGATGGCGCTGAGCCGATCGCGCACCTCCGGGTGCTGCGCCAGCAGATCCTCGTTGGCCTGGAGCCCGGCCCGCAGCTTCTTGCCCGAGATCGCGCCCGTCTCCGCGTCCGTGGCGGCGTCCAGCAGTCGGGTCGTGAGCTGCCCCTGGAACGCCTGACGCGCCTCCGGTGTGGCGACCATGCCGAAGTCCCGCGCCGCGGATGGACCCTCTGCAATCGCGCCCGGCACCTGTTCGGGCGGCATCGTGAACCGACCGCTCATCTGGTCCTGCGCCACGATCCGACCCGGCGCCGACCCGGAGGCAAACGGGTCGAGGTTGCGCGAGGCCGCCTCGAAGCCCGCGCGAGCGCTCTCGTACTGCGGCACGGAGCGCAAGGCGTCGTCGAGGTGCCCGCTCACGCCCAGAAGCACGCGCTGTGCCTGAGTCGGCGCCTTGTCGATCAGGTCGGAGATGGCTTCGCGGGCGCCGTGCAGACCGGCAACCGACAGGTCAGGCGTCCGGCCGTCGTTCTCGAACAGGGTCTTTCGCGCCTGCTGGAGCCCAAGCAGCACGGGCCCCTTGGCGGTCCGCATCTGCTCGTCCACGTGAGCGATGACGGGCGACGGGTCTACCTGCCCGAACCGGACATCCGGGATGGTCTCCTGCACGGTCGTGGATCGGCTGAGAGGAGTCGGGTTCGGTCGCATGCCGCCCACGACAGCCTCATAGGCGCTCGCCCCGTCCGGATGCTCGCCGCGCATCAGCGACCCGAGCGCCCGAGACCTGACGTCAGGATGCAGGTTGCCAGAGTCGATACCGGCGCCACGCAGATCGCCATCCAATCGGCTCTGCGCGAGCGACAAGGCGTTGGCGTAGTCGTCCGCCATCTGACCGCCGGTCTGTGCGGGTCCCGCCTGACGGCCCGATCCGATCGGGTAGGATGGAAACCCACGCTGTTCATTCTGCAGCTTGCGCAGCAGTTCAGACGAGATGTCCCGCGCCATGCCACCGTCGGGATCGGGTCGAAAATACCCCTCCTCGATCAACCGCTCGCGCCAGAAGTCGTCGATGCCCTTGCCGGTCGGGCGCGCGACGTTGCCGACGCCGGGCACGGTGAACTTGTGCAAGTCGGTGGCTGCCACGTCGCCATCGAGACGCAGCCCACCATTCCGGGCGACGAACCGTGCGAGGCTTTCGGGCCCAGCCTCCGCAGCAACGCCATCGCCGCGGCCAGGAGGCGGGTCCAGCGGTCGAGGGGCCGTGTCCGTGAACTGCGGGCGGGAATATGCCTGCGGCGTCACGATCGGATCGCCGGGGCGCTCCACATCGAGCGTGCGCGGGAGGCCGACGCCCTCCGGTGCCTCGCGAGCTGCGGCATAATCCTGATCGGCGAGGGCCGCCCGCATGCCTTCCCGGCGGTCGAACGCCCGCCGCAGTGCCGGTTGGATCACCTGTCCGGCCTGTTCCGGCGTGACCCGGGGACCGGCCGCCGCGCGGGCTTCGGTAAGCGCCATGCCCTGCGGGGTATCGGCGACAGCCTGGCGCGAGGCGTCGTCCACCGCACCCGAGAGCGCGCCCGGCATGGGCTTGTCGGCGAGAGCATCGAACGCGGCCCGGCCCGCCGCGTCCACCTGCCCAGGCCGTGCGGCATAGAACTCGCCCGCGATCCGCTGGCCCTCGCCGCCTGAATTCGCTACCACCCGGGCGACCTGAGAGGCACGCGACGCCTGCCCGCCAGTGACTTGGTTCAACGCCTCATCGAGCGACAGCGGTATGCCCCCGCCCGGCAGGTCGCGGGACTGCTCCATGAGCGCTTTCGCGGACTGGACCTGTTCCGGCTTGATCCCGTCGAGCGCGTCGCCCAGCACCGCGGCACCGCCTCGAGGAGCGCTCGCCATCCCGGCGCCGACGCCGCCCGCCAGCGCGCCAACGAAACGAGCCGGGCCCTCAAGGTCGGGTGCGATCCCGCGAGCGTAGCGCCCGGCGCCCTCGCTCATGAGAGCCGGGGCGACCACCTGTCCGAGACGAGCCATGGCGCTCCCGCCGCCGACGGCTGCGTTGGGTGCGAACTCGCCCACGGTATGTGCGATCTCGCCCGCCGTCGTCTGCGGCTTGTAGGCGGGCCCGGTCGCAGCTTCCATGCTGCGTGAGACGGCATCGGCCGAGGGGAAGCCGCTGGCAATCGAGGGCAACGGGTCGCCGCCTGGGCGCTCGCTATTCGGCGTCACGCCCACGAAGTGACCGAGCTTTTTCGCGGCCCAGCCTGTCGCCGCTTCACCGAGGCCAACCAGCGCGTTCGGCGCCCCGATCAGCCCGGCCACGCCGGCATCGACACCGCTCTCGGCCGAGCGCGCGACGTCCTTCACGTAGGCCATGCCCCGCGACAAGGCCGAGGGCTGCTCGGGCTGCGGGGCCGCCGGCTCGTCGAAGCGGTCGAAGAAGTTGCCGCCGGCAGGCGCCGGAGGAGGCGCAGCAGGGGCCTGCGCGACAGCCTGAGGCGCCGGGTCGAATTGGTCGAAGAAATTCGCCATGTCAGCGGCCTCCGAGGTAGCGAGCAGCCGACCCGGGACCGTATTTGGCCTCGAACTGCGCCGCGAGGTTCGGGTTCTGCTGTAGGGCCTGCACGGCACCGCCGGGGACCGCCGCGCCGGTCACGGGCGCGGACTGCCGCGAGGCCGGCCCCGGGAACTGGACGCTGCCGGCATCGAGCGGCTTGCCGGTCAGGGAACTGACGATCGGGTGCGTGCGGTCGTATTGCGCCACCACGTCGTCGAAATTGTCCCAATTTTCCTTCTTCCGGGCGAGCGCCGCCAAGTCGAGCTCGTGCTGGGCCTGCTGGCGCTTAATATCGATCAGCGCTGCATTGCCCTCTGGGGTCAGGGTCAGACCCGGATTATTTTTCAGATAAGTGGCGAAGTCGAACTGCGTCGGCCGGGCTGTGAGCGACTTGGCATCCGCTGTGGCGAGCTGCGTTCCGATCTTCGAGATAAGCTCGGACGGGGCGATGTCGTCGCCGATGTTCAGCCCGAGCGAGCCACGAGCGAACTGCTTGAGCCCGAGCACCCGTTCCGCCGCCGGGCCGGTGGTGATCTTGTCGCCGCCAGCCTTCCAGGCGTCGGACAGCACGTTGAGCGCCGCCAGCTTGTCCCGGGCCGGACGCGCGGCCGAGATGTAGTCGCTGATGTCCGTGCCGATCGCGTCGCCGATCTTCTTGTCGCGAGACATCTCGGTCGGCGGCATGTTGATCGTGGTCGAGGGCGCCTGCGGCTCGAACGTGACCGTGCCGTCCGGCTTCTGCCATGCCGCCCGATTGTCGTCCTGACGGATGCCGGCCTTCAGGCGCGCGGTCGGATCCGTGAGCGGCGCCACGCCCTGCCCCGGGATCAACTGAACCTGTCCCTTGGTCGGGTCGTTCTTGTCGTACAGGAGCGTGCCGCCGCCAGGCGTGCTGGCCTGGACGAACTCGCTTTTGGCCTCGTCGTCTCCGAAGACCTTCTGCCCCGTGTCCGCATAGCGAGCGATGCCGCTGGCATCCGTGCGGACATCCCGGCCGGCATTCGGGTTTTGCATCTTTGCGATCGCCGCCGAGACCAAGGTGCTGTTACCGGCACCACCTACTGCCTGCTCGGGAGTGAACTGCCCTGGAAAAGCTCGCTGGATCAGCTGAGCGTTGGCGCTCATCGCGCCCTGCTCCTGTCGAGCCTTCTGGACCTTCAGCCCATATTCCGCCTGGGCAAGCTGATTGGCCGAGTTCTGTGCAGACGCGCGCTGAGCCCCCTGCATCGCCTGCGCCCAGCCCGAGGCGCCGCGACCAGACAGAAAGCCCCCCGACATCGCCAGAAGCGTATCGCCGATCCCGGTCTTTGCCAGGGCCTGCCATGCGTCAAGACCGCTAGGCCCGTCGGGCGCACCAGACGCGCTGATCGGCGGTCCGTTCGGCTTGCTGGCCGAGGACGCCGGCCCCGTCATCGCGGGCGCGCCGGTCGGCACGGCATCGGCCGGGGCCGCGGTGGCGCTCGACCCGAACTCCGAAGGGCGCGCGGGCGGCATGGGCACCGCACGGGCCACCGGCAGGTTCGGGTTTGGCCCGTCCTCGTCATCGTCGGACCCGGGAGGCGGGGT
>NZ_JALNUM010000194.1:0-5975 GCF_026540795.1 Methylobacterium sp. GC_Met_2 | reverse complement strand
GTAGCAGGCCGTCCGCTTTTTCCGCGGAACTTCTCCGAAGCGGTCATTCTGCTTACGGCCAGCTCTGGTCATTCGTAAAAACTCGGAGTGCCCAACGCGGCCAGAATGAACAGGCGTTCTGCGGCCTGCTGGCGGTGACGGTGTAGCCGTGAAGGGCGCTTGTTGTGCCGGGGCTGAGCTGCAGGTCGCCGGTTATGGTTTAGCCCGTATGTGCGCAGAACCGTGGGGACGAGGGCGCTCTGGTTTCAAACACTTGCGCGGGGGCCAACCGGGCAGAACCGCTGGATGTACATGTGTAGGTGCGGGTGGATCCGTGCCGCGAGTGTGAGTGGGACGAGCAGGATAGGGCCGGCGGCCGGGTCGGTGATCTGGCGGTTGTAAGTTGCAGTCATTTGGAAGCGGAGTTGTTTAGGAGCGAGGCAGCCGTTGCCCGACGATATTTTCATCTGCGAGTAGCCCACCGATCCTGGATGCGAAACCAACCAAATACGGCCGGCATGAACCACGCCTTGCCGGAGACGAGCGGCACCCACCGCGGCGGGCGGAAGTCGAGGGCTGATTGTCCCGCCTGATCGTTCAGGACCTGGAGCGCCGCCCTCTGGCCAGCCCATCGCGCCCAAACGACGCCCGATCCGCAGTAGCCCGCCGCGTAGCGGCGCCCGTCTCGCGCGAAGATGCGGGGGACCATGTCGCGGTTCATGGCAACGTTGCCGTACCAGCTGTGCTCGATCGCGACGCTGTCGAGCTGTGGGAAGATGTCGGCCAGCGCGCGCCGCAGGCTCGCCGTAGGCCACTCCGCCTCGCCGGCGATCGTCCCGTCCCGGCCGCCGAACAGGATGCGCGTCCCGTCGGGCGACGGCCGATAGTAATAGTGGAGCTTGCGCGTCTCCGAATACATCATGCGGCTCGGCATCAATTCGCCCATAAGGTTGGCCGAGAGCGGCACGGTCGCGATGATGCGGCTGCGCACGGGCACGAGCCGGCTGCGCAGCCACCGGTCGAACCGATCCGTGTAGCCGTTGGTGCCGACGATCACGTGGCTGGCGCGGACCGCGCCCCGCGTGGTCAGGACCTCGTAGCCCCCGGCCTCGCCCCGGATGCCGAGAACGGCGGTCTCGCCGTGCACGAGGGCGCCCGCGTCCCGGGCGAGGCGGAGCATCGCGGCGTGCAGTTTCGCCGGATGAAGGCCGCCGATGTCCATGCGGACGTTACCGCCGTGGTAGAACGCCGTGCCGATGTAACTGCGCTGCTCGCCGCGCGCGACCGAGTGGGCCTCGATGCCGAACGCGCCGCGCAGGTGATCGGCCTCCCGCGCCAGGCGCTCGTAGTCGACGGCGCGGGAGGCGCCGGCGAAGCGGCCGACGAGCTTGAAGTCGCAGTCGATCCCCTCCTCGGCGATGAACCGGTACAGGTCCTCACGCGCCGCCTTAGCCTCGGCCACGAGGGCGCCCGCGCGCTCGTGGCCGAACCGCTTCGTCAACTCGGCGAGTGACAGGCGCAAATTCCCGCTCGTGATTCCGCCGTTGCGGGACGAGGCGCCCTCGCCGGGCCTCTGCCGGTCGAAGACCTGAACGCTGCGGCCGGCCCGGGCCAGCGTTAGCGCCGCGGACAGTCCCGTATAGCCCGCGCCGACGATGACCACGTCGGAGCTGTCGCGCACGGGCAAAGGGTCAGATTCGGCCAGAGGTGCCGCCCGCCACCAGTACGGCTCGTTCCTGATCATGGACGCTCCCTTCGACGGCCGGCGAGACCACGCTCCGATCTCCGGCGTGAGTATGCAAGCGCGGGGCTAGACCGCGGACCACCGCTACAGCACGTCGCTTGTGCGACACGTCGTAAATGCGGTCAGAATTGCCTGCGATTTCCGCTAGCCCGACAGTATTTCCTGCGCCTACACTCTTCCCCGAGGTGATGGGAGCGCGCGGTGCCGAAGCTGTCCACGACCCCGACGCGGCGCGGCCTCATGGTGGGCAGTGCAGCGTTGCTCGCCATGCCGGCCGTGATCACGAACCCCGCCCGGGCGGCCACGCAACTGCGGGTGCGCACGCCCGGCGGCTCGTTTGACGAGATCAAGCGCAGGACCGTCTACGAGCCGTTCCTGAAAGAGACCGGTATCGAGATCGTCCCCGTCCCGAGCACGGTGGGCAAATTGCTCGCTATGTATAAAGCCGGGCAGGTCGAGATCGACTGCATCGACACCGGCAATGACGCCAACCTCATGCTGGAGGAGGCGGGCGCGCTCGTCCCGATCGACTACGGCGCGTTTCGATACACGAAGCTCGAGGACATCGAGCCAAGGCTGAAGCTCAGCCATCAGGTCGGCTCGTTCGTGTACGCATTCGTGCTCTGCTACCGCACGGACGTGTTCAAGCCCGGCTCCGAGCCAAAATCCTGGGCCGAGTTCTGGGACACGCAGGCGTTTCCCGGGCCGCGCACGCTGGCCGGGATCGAGTCCGGAGCCCCGAACCTCGAGATCGCGCTCCTCGCCGACGGCGTTGCGATGGACAAGGTCTACCCCGTCGACATCGACCGCGCCCTCAAATCCATGGGCCGGATCAAGTCCAGCGTCCCCAAGTTCTGGGATACCGGCGCGCTGTCCGCGCAGATGCTGGCCGACAAGGAGGCCGTGCTCGGCGTGCTCTGGAACACCCGCGCTCAGGCCTCCATCGACGGCGGCGCACCGCTCGGCATCCAGTGGAACCAGAACCAAGTCTTGGTGCAGTCCTACGCCATACCCAAGGGGGCCAAGGCGCCCGAGGCCGCGCTCAAGTTCATCGATTACTCGATCAGCGAGGACGTACAGAAGCGCTGGCTGGCCGAGTACAAGGCGATCCCCGTCAACACCAAGGTCTACGCGCACACGTCCAAGCTCCTGATCGATCCCGCGACCGGCACGCCCTGGACCGTGTCGAAGGGCTTCAGGAACGACATCAACTGGTGGTCGGCCAACCGAACCAAAGTGAGCCGCGCTTGGTCGAACTGGGTGCTGTGATCGGACAGGACGCGATCGTGCCGGGTGCAGTCGGCCTCACCCGCCCGCGCGAGCACGTGGCGGCCGCGGCAGTCACGGGACCGGCCGGCAAAGCGCTGGAGCTCCAGGGGCTGACCAAGATCTACGGCTCCGAGACCGTCGTCGACCGCTTCGAGACCCACATCCATGCGGGCGAGTTCTTCTCGCTGCTCGGCCCCTCCGGCTCGGGCAAGACCACGACCCTGATGATGGTCGCGGGGTTCGCGTCGATTGACGCCGGGCGCCTCCTGGTCGACGGGGTCGACCTCGCGGCCGTGCCCCCGGAGCGGCGCGGCTTCGGCATGGTCTTCCAGAACTACGCGATCTTCCCGCACATGGACGTGTTCGAGAACGTGGCGTTCCCGCTCAGGGCGCGCGGGATGCCGAAGGCGCTCGTGCGCGAGCGGGTCGCAGCCGCCCTTGACCTCGTCCAGCTCAAGCACCTGTCCGACCGCTACGCGCGCCAGCTCTCGGGCGGGCAGCAGCAGCGCGTGGCCATCGCCCGGGCGATCGTGTTCCAGCCGCCCGTCGTGCTCATGGACGAGCCGCTCGGCGCCCTCGACAAGAACCTCCGCTACGACCTGCAGGTCGAGATCAAGGAGATCCAGCGGCGGCTCGGAATGACGGTCCTCTATGTTACCCACGACCAAGAGGAGGCGATGAACCTGTCCGATCGCGTGGCGATCATGAGCCGCGGCCGCGTCGAGCAGATCGGCGCGCCCCGCGACGTCTACGAGCGCCCGGTCAACGCCTTCACCGCCCGGTTCCTGGGCGAGGCGAACCTCCTGCCGGGCAGGATTGTGACGCCCGGACCGCATCGCATCGCATTCCAGCTCGAGGATGGGGCGGTGCTGCACGCGGATGGAGCGGCGACCCGCGGGGCGGGGACCGAGGGTCAGCTGTTCGTGCGCCCGGAGAAGCTGACGCTGCACCCCTCAGCCGATCTGCCGCGCGAGGCGGTCAACCGCCTGAGCGGCACGGTGCGGCGCGCGTCCTTCCTCGGCAGCGTCGTGCGCTACGCGGTCGAGACGGCGAGCGGCGCGCTCGTGACAGCCGACGCCCCGAACGTGGCCGCCCATCACCACCCCGAGCCCGGCGAGCGCGTCGCCCTCGCGTGGTCCCCGGCCGACACGGTCATCCTACCGCCGGACGCCGCGTGATGGGACGGGACCGGACGTGGCTCCTGCTCCTGCCCGCGCTCGGCCTGCTCGCGCTGCTGTTCCTCGCGCCGCTCGCCTGGTTCCTGGCGCGGACCCTGTTCATCGAGACGACGCCCGCCGAGGTGCCCGAGCTCTTCGTCGACGTCCTCACCGCGCGCGCGATGCAGGTCGCCGCGCTCACGACGCTCTGGGTCTCGGTCCTCGTCACGCTCGCGACGCTGGTGATCGGCTACCCAATCGCGTTCTACCTGGCCAATCGCCGCGGCTGGCGCGCCGCGCTCGTCGTGTTTTGCGTGATCGTGCCGTACTTCACCAGCGTGATCGTGCGGACCTACGCGCTGACCGTGGTGCTCGGCCGCAGCGGGCTCGTCAACGAGCTCCTGGGCGCGTCGGGGCTCATCGGAGCGCCCCTCGCGCTCCTGTACAATACCTTCGGGATCGTGGTCGGCATGACCTACGTGCTGCTGCCCTACATGGTGCTGACGCTCTACGCGACCATGAAGGCGATCGACCCCAACCTGCTGCGGGCCGGGCGCGCCCTCGGGGCGAGCCCCCTCTATCTGTTCCGGCGCGTCTATCTCCCGCTGTCGGTCCCGGGGATCGTGTCGGGCTCGCTCATCGTCCTCATCCTGGCGCTCGGCTTCTTCATCACGCCCGCCCTGATGGGTGGGCCCAGCAACGTCACCGTCGCGATGTTGATCGAGCGGGCGGTCGAGATCCTGATCGACTGGCCGAGCGCGGCCGTGATGTCGGTGGTCTTGCTCGTCGCAACTCTGATCCTTTTCGCGATCTATGCCCGCGTGACGGATCTGCGCCGCATGATGGGGGCCTGAAGCGTGCGCGCCGCGCTGCCGCTGTTCGTCGGATGCGCCTGCCTGCTCCTGATCCTGCCGATCGGCATCGTGGTGGTGCTGGGCTTCAGCGGCGGCACCCTCCTGCGCTTCCCGCCCACCTCCCTGTCGCTGCGCTGGTTCGCGGCCTTCCTCGGCGATCCGGCCTGGCGTGCCGCGCTGTGGTCGAGCCTCGCGATCGGCGGCGTGGCCTGCGTCGTCGCCACCGGGGTCGGGTTCCTGGCGGCCTACGCGCTCGTGCGCGGCGCGTTCCCGGCCAAGCGGCTGATCCTGGCCGTCGCACTCCTGCCGATCGTCTCGCCGACCGTCGTCACGGCGATCGCCATGTACTACGCGTCCGCGCGCCTCGGGCTGGTCGGGAGCGTGGTCTGGGTCGGCCTGTGCCACGCGGTGATCGCCTTCCCGGTCGTCCTTCTGATCCTGTTGTCTGCGCTGCAATCCGTCGACCTGCGCCTGGAGCAGGCGGCCCTGAGCCTCGGCGCGAGCCGCGCCCGGACGCTGCGCACGATCGTCGTGCCGCTCGCCGCACCCGGCCTCGCCTCGGCCGCCCTGTTCGCGTTCCTGACCTCCTTCGACGAGCTCATCATCTCACTCTTCCTCACCAACGCGGCCACGCAGACCCTGCCGGTGCGCATCTGGAACAGCCTGCATATGCAGGTCGAGCCGACGGTGGCGGCGGTCAGCGCGTTCCTGATCGGCGTCACGGGCGTGATCCTGGCCGCAGACGCGCTCCTGCGCCGGCGCCGGGCCACATGACCCCATGCCCGGTTCTCGCCCCGCTCCCACGATCCCGCCCGCACCGTCCGGGCGACGCGCGCGGTCCGTGATCGCCGGAGCGGGATCCAAACGCTATCCGTCCGACCAAGCACGGTCGAACCACCGCCTGTCCTCGGCCGCCGGAGACGCCGCATGAGCGATGAGAACACCGCGATCGTCCTCGGCGCGGGCGTGGTT
>NZ_JALNUM010000193.1:0-6025 GCF_026540795.1 Methylobacterium sp. GC_Met_2 | reverse complement strand
GTTCTACGACGTCCGGCCGGCTTAGCGGCCTGCCCCCCTTCCCCATGCCGAACCGGCCTCCGCATCGACGGAGCGCACCCGAGGAGACCGCAGCCGATGCGCATCGCCGTGCTCCAGTTCACCCACGAGACCGTGACGTTCCTGCCGAACGACACGACCCGCGACGACTTCATCTATCCGGGCTCCCCGGCGGGCGGCGCGGCGCTGCTCGCCACCGACCCCAAGGGCTACATGGGGGGCTTCGTCCAGGTCGCCCGGGAATACGAGGGGGTCGACCTCGTCGGCCTCACCTCGCCGCTCTGGCCGCGCACCGGCATCGGCTCAGGCTGGGTGACGCAGGACGCGTTTGCGCATTTCCTCGACGCGATGCTGGCGGAGCTGGAGGCGGGGGCACCGTTCGACGGGGTCTACCTCGCGCTGCACGGCGCGATGGCGGTGCGCGGCGTGCCGCGCCCCGAGGCCGAAATCGCCCGACGGGTGCGGGCGGTGGTGGGGGTGGGCGTGCCCATCGCGGCGACCTTCGACCCGCACGGCAACGAGGATGCGGAGTTCCTGCACCACGCCGACATGGCGTTCGCGGTGAAGTACTTCCCGCACTACGACATGCATCTCCAGGGGCAGCGCGCGGCGCGGATGCTGGTGCGGACGATCCGCGGCAGCTTCCGGCCGGCGCACCGGACGATCCCGATCCCGATCCTCGCGCCGACCGTGGTGATGTGGACCGGCGCCTCGCCGTGGTCCGACCTGATCCAGCGCGCCTTGGTCTGGGAGGCGCGGGAGCCCGATGTCTTCGTCAACGTGTATTTCGGCTTCCCCTGGTCGGACGTGCCGGATGCCGGCATGGCGGTCTAAGTCCTGACGAACGGCGATCACGCCCTCGCCGACCGGATCGCCCGCGACATGGCGGCCTGGACGTGGCGGCACCGCGCGGCGCTGGTGTCGAGCGTCGCGATCCACCCGATGCGGGACGGCATCGCCAAGGCATCCGAGGCTGCGCGGGCGGGCGGCGCGCCGGTCGTGCTCGCCGATTACAGCGACCGCTCGGGCCGGGCGACATGGCTGCTCGCCGAGGTGCTGGCCCAGGGGCTGGAGCGCACGCTGATCGCAACGGTCGCCGCGCCCGCGCTTCTGGGCCGGCTGCTGACCGGGGGCGTGAAGGCCGGCGATCCGTTCGACGCGGAGGTCGGCGGCCCCGTGGCCGGCGAGGCGGAACCCTCCGCGGGCGTCCCGGTCCGCGTCACCGGCACGGTGTGTGCGGTCGTCGAGGGCACGACCGGCCGGGGCGCCGGCACGTGGCTCTGCGTCGCCTTCGGCCGGGGTAACGTGCTGGTCCTCAGCCCCTACCTCGTTCAGATCATGGAGCCGTCGGAACTCTGGGACCTCGGCCTGACACCGGAGGATTTCGACGTGGTGGCGATCAAGTCCCGGGTCCATTTCCGCCGAGGTTTCGACGATGGCGGCTATGCGCAGACGATCCTGCTGGTCGAGCCGCCCGAGCCGTTCGTCGGGACGGTCCACCTGGACGCCCTCCCCTACCAGCATCTCAACGTCGCCGACTTCTATCCCTACGGCGATCCCGCCTTCGACGCCGGATAGCCGGATGGTCCGTCCCGGCGATGCCGTCGCGGCGGCCCCGCGCTACATCGGCGCCATGCGGAACGCGCCGGTCTTCTCCCTCCCCCGCCTCGATCGCCTCGGCGACCGCTTGGCTGACGATGTCGCCACGGGCGCGATCGCGGGGGCCGACCTGCTCGTCGGCGGGACGGGCGGGGACATCTGGCGGCGCACCGTTGGCTTCCGCGACAGCGTCGCGGGCGACGACCTGAAGCCCGACGCGCTCTGGCGCATCTACTCGATGACCAAGGTCGTCGTCTCGGTCGCCGCCCTGGTCCTGGCCGAGCGCGGCGCCCTGCGCCTCGATCAGCCGGTCGCGGATTTCATCCCCGCCTTCGGACGCCTCGCCGTGCAGGGCCCGGAGGGCGGCCTCAGGCCGGCCGGGAGCGCGCCGACCGTTCAGGATCTGCTGCGCCACACTGCCGGGATCGCGTACGGCTATCTCGGCGATGGACCGACGCGGCGGGCCTACGAGGCCGACGGGCTGCTCGCCGAGGATCTCGACAACGCGGCCTTCGCCGAGCGGATCGCCCGCCTGCCGCTGGAGCAGGAGCCCGGCACGGTCTGGCATTACTCGCACGCCACCGACATCCTTGGCCGCGTCCTGGAGGTGGCCGGCGGCGCGGATCTGCAGGGCGTCCTCGACGCGACCCTCCTCGGGCCGCTCGGGCTCGCCGATACCCGGTTCCGGATCCCGACGGCGCTGGCCGGGCGCGTCGCCCAGCCGCTGCCGCAGGCGTTCGGGCAGCGGCCGGTCTTCCACGATCCGACCGAGCCCCGGCGCAGCCAGCGGGGCAATGGCGGCCTCGTGTCGAGCACGGCGGATTACGCCCGCTTCCTGCGCATGCTGCTGGCCGGCGGCGCCCTCGGCGGCGTGCGGATCCTGGCCCCGGCGAGCGTGCGGCTCATGACGGCGGACCATCTCGGGACCGCGATCGCCAAGGCTGCCTACTACCCGCCGGGCCCGGGTTACGGCTTCGGGCTGGGGGTGGCGGTCCGGCTCGCGGCGGGCGAGGCGCCGGTGCCGGGCAGCGTCGGCGACTGGTTCTGGAGCGGCGTCGGCGGCACCTATTTCTGGGTCGATCCCGCTGCGGGCTTCTTCGCCCTCCTGATGCTGCAGACCTCCTCGGCCGCGCAGCGCCAGCACTACCGCACTCTGACACGCGCCATGGTGTATGCCGCGCTGGAAGACGGGACCGCGGCCTGACCGATGCGTCAGGGATGCTTGTGGATCGGGTCGACCCAGTAGACCGTCTCGGGCGCCTCGGCGGCCGCGACATCGGGCAGGTTGACCACCACCGCCTCGTTGTCGGAGCGCACCAGCACGCAGTGCAGGGGCTCGTCGGTCGAGGCATTGATCTCCTGGTGGGGCACGAAGGGCGGCACGAAGATGAAGTCGCCCGGGCCGGCTTCCGCGACGTATTCCAGCCGCTCGCCCCAGCGCATCCGCGCCCGGCCCGAGACCACGTAGATCACGCTCTCGAGGTCGCCGTGATGATGCACGCCGGTCTTGGCGTCGGGCTGGATCGCCACCGTGCCGGCCCAGATCTTCTGGGCGCCGACCCGGGCGGCGTTGATCGCCGCCTGCCGGAACATGCCGGGCGTCTGCGCGGTGTTGGCGTCGAGCCGGTCGCCCGGGATCACTCGCACCCCGTCGTGCTTCCAGCGCTCGGCGGTGTCGGGCTCATGCGCGTGGTCGTGGGTGTGATGGGCGTCGCCGTCGTCGTGCATGTCGGATCCTCCGGCGCCATCATCGCACGGCCGGGACGTTCTGCGAAAAGCCTGAATCGCGATGGGTCCGGGCCGGCGATCAGCACGGGATCGACGGGGTGCCCTGTACAGTAGAGGCACCACAACCGCGACATCGACAGATGAACGGCGGTCCAGTGGCCTCTCGGACGGGCTGGGGTTAACGCCCAGATATTGCAGCCGACGCTTGACGTCCGCCCTCTGGTCCGGGGGTTGCTACGCTCGCACCTCTCGAGATCAGGAGCACGGATGAAGCGCCGCACATTCCTCGCCGCGGGGGCCGTGACCCTGGCGGCCCCCAGGATCGGCCGGGCGCAGGGCAGCCGGGTCCTTCGCATGGTACCCCAGGCGAACCTGACCTCGATCGACCCGATCTGGACGACGGCGATCGTGACGCGCAACCACGCCTACGTCATCTACGACACGCTGTTCGGCCTCGATTCCGGCCTGCAGCCCCGGCCGCAGATGGCCGCCGGCCATCGTGTCGACGAGAACGGGCGCCGGGTCACCATCACGCTGCGCGAGGGCCTGCGCTTCCACGACGGCACGCCGGTCCTGGCGCGGGACTGCGTCGCCAGCATCCGGCGCTGGGCGGCGCGGAACGGTTTTGGCCAAGTGCTGATGGCGGCGACCGACGAACTCAGCGACGACAACGACACGACGATCGTGTTCCGCCTCAAGGAACCGTTCCCGCTGCTTCCGAACGCGCTGGCGAGCGTCAGCCAGCCCGCCTTCATCATGCCCGAGCGGATCGCCCGCACCGACCCGTTCAAGCAGATCACCGACGCCACCGGCTCGGGGCCGTTCCGCTGGAAGGCCGACGAATTCAACTCCGGCAGCCTGATGGTCTACGAGCGGCACGCCGGCTACGTACCCGCCCCCGGCGCGCCGAGCCTGACGGCCGGCGGCAAGATCGCGCATTTCGACCGGATCGAGTGGCAGATCATCGGCGACGGCGCGACCGCGGCGGCGGCCCTGCAGAACGGCGAGATCGACTGGTACGAGCAGCCGCCGCCGGAACTGCAGCAGCTCCTCGCCCGCAACCGGGACATCGTCGTGGAGGGGCTCGATCGCCTGACCAACCCCGCCATCCTGCGGATGAACCACTTGCACCCGCCCTTCGACGACGTCGCGGTGCGCCGGGCGGTGCTGCCGGCCATCCTCCAGAGCGACTTCATGGCGGCGGTCGCGGGTGACGATCCGGCCAACTACAACGACCGCTGCGGGATTTTCACCCCGGGTACGCCGATGGCGACGGAGATGGGCCTGGAGGCGCTCACCGGGCCGCGCAGCCTGGACAAGGCGAAGTCCCTTCTGAAGGCGGCAGGCTACAACGGCGCGAAGGTCCGGCTGATCGGCCCGACCGACATCCTGGCGCCCTCGGCGATCACCCAGGTGGCGGCCGATCTCCTGCCCCGGATCGGCTTCAACGTGGAGGCGGCGCTCAGCGACTGGGGCACCGTGATCCAGCGCCGGGTCTCGCGCGAGCCGGTCGACAAGGGCGGCTGGTCGGTGCTGCTGACGACGTTCTCGTCTTTCGACAACGCCGACCCCGCCGCGCTCCAGCCGCTCCGGGCGAACGGTGCCAACGCGTGGTTCGGCTGGCCGACGATCCCGAAGCTGGAAGCGTTGCGCACCGCGTGGTTCGCCGCCCCCGACGAGGCGGCGCGCAAGGCGATCTGCGCCGACATGCAGCGGGTGGCGCTCGACGAGGTGGTCTACGTGCCGGTCGGCTCCTATCGGTCGATGACCTCCTACCGGCGCAACCTCACGGGCCGCGTCGTAGGCTTCCCGATCCTCTGGAACATCCGGAAGGCCTGATGGCGCCTCCGGGACCGGCCGCGGCGACGCGTCGTCCGGTCGGGCCTTTGACCGGCCGCAGCGCGTGCCGCACACTCGGCGCGCGGCACGCCGACGACAGGCCTGCCCAATCCGGTTCCCCGCGCCGCGGGCGACCATTGGTCGAGGCACCACCCCGGGAGGGACCTGTGCGCGCTGATATCCCGCTCGACGCCGCTGCCGGCACCGGCCGGGGGGCAAGCCTGCCGCGGCCGGGGCGCACCGCGCTCGTCCTGCTGACGGTCGCGGCGCTCGCGATTGCGGGGGCGGCAGCGGCCCGGGCGCCTGTGACGCGCCTCGATCCCGACCTCGTCCGGGTGATCCGCTTCATGGCGCTGATCAAGGGTGGGCTGGCGCTTGCTGCGGTCGCGGCCTGCTTCTGGCGTCTCGCCCGCCCCACCGGCCCGTGGCGCACTGCGATCTACGTCGTCGGACCGCCCGCCATGGCGGGGGCCTCCATCACCCTCGGCGCAGGGCTGAGCCCCGCGCTCGCGGCGGCGGCCCTGCACATGAGTTTGCTCGCAGTGGTGGCGGCCGCGCTGACCGACCGCGATTTCATCCCCGACCTACTGCTGCGCAGGCGAGCTGGATCGAGCGCACCGCGGCGGCGTCGCTAAGCGCGTCCCTTTTCCCCGGGCGCATGCAGCGCCAGCGGAATGCGGCCCGGGATTCGGCGCAAGACGTCGCGAAGCGTCCATCGGCGCCACCCTGTGCCGCTGCGCGGCGCTTTGTATGCTGGATCCCGGAACACCTTCCACTTGCGTTCCAGGCGTCCGGGAAAAGGGCGCGCCGCCTCACGCGGCCGCAGCCGCCTCGTTCCGGT
>NZ_JALNUM010000192.1:0-6095 GCF_026540795.1 Methylobacterium sp. GC_Met_2 | reverse complement strand
TTGATTTGGATTATAATCAATCATCAGTTGTATCCAAGTCCCATAACACATAATTAACAAATACCCCGTAATATTAACGTGTGCTGAGATAGAACAGGGTGATGCGTCGGCGGACCGCTTCGCCGATCGCCGACCTCCCGAGCCGCTGTCGAACAGCCTCAACGATCTCGGGAGGAGAAAACCATGTTCAATGGAATGCGCACGCATGCGGATCAGGCCGCCAAACTCAACGCGCTCGACCGCTCGCAAGCCGTCATCGAGTTCACTCCAGACGGCACCATCCTCACTGCCAACGCCAACTTCCTGAACGCGATGGGCTACACCCTGCCCGAGGTGCAGGGGCAGCATCACGGGATGTTCGTCGAGCCAGCCTACCGCGATGGCGCCGAGTACCGCGCGTTCTGGGATGCCCTGCGGCGAGGCACCTACCAGTCCGCCGAGTTCAAGCGGCTGGCCAAGGGCGGTCGAGCCGTCTGGATCCAGGCGAGCTACAACCCCGTGCTCGACCGCGCCGGGCGCGTCGTGAAGGTCGTCAAGTTCGCCGCCGACATCACCGCGCAGAAGCTGCGTGCGCTGGACAGCGACGGCCAGATCGCCGCCTTGCACCGTTCACAAGCGGTGATCGCCTTCGATCCGACCGGAACGATCCTGGAGGCCAACCAGAACTTCCTCGACGCAGTCGGCTATCGGCTCGACGAGATCAGCGGCCGGCATCATAGCATGTTCGTGGATGCTGCCGAGCAGCAAGGAGCGGCCTACCGCGGGTTCTGGGAACGGCTGGGTCGGGGGGAGTTCGCTGCGGGCGAGTTCCGGCGCATCGCCAGGGGTGGCCGCGAGATGTGGATCCAGGGGAGCTACAACTCGATCAAGGACGTGGATGGTACGGTGCTCAAGGTGGTGAAGTTCGCTGCCGACATCACCGTGCAGGTGCAGGACCGCCAGCGTCGAGCTGATGCTCAACGTGCGATCGGCACAGATCTCGACGCAATCGGCACCGCGGTCGAGGCCGTCACCCGGCAGACCGCAGATGCGGCCGGCATCGTCGGACAGGTATCGAGCGACATCCAAGCTGTGGCCTCGGGCGCGGAGGAGCTGTCGGCGTCCGTCGGCGAGATCAGCCAGCAGGTCAGCCACGCCGCGCGCATGGCCGGGGAAGCGGTCGAGCAGGCCCGTCACACCGGCGGCATCGTCGAGGGTCTCAGCGGGCAGGCGGCGCAGATCGGCGAAGTCGTGACGATGATCCAGGGGATCGCCTCGCAGACCAACCTGCTGGCGCTCAACGCGACGATCGAGGCGGCCCGGGCCGGCGCGTCCGGCAAGGGCTTCGCGGTCGTAGCGTCCGAGGTGAAAGCCCTGGCCGAGCAAACCGCCAAGGCGACGGACCAGATCCGTGTGCAGATCACCGCGACCCAGGCGGCCACGCGTGAGGCGGTGGGCGCGATCGGCTCGATCCAGGGCACGATCCGATCCCTCGACGAAGTCTCCGCAGCGATCGCCGCGGCTGTCGAGGAACAGTCGGCCGTCACGCGGGAGATGTCGGGCAGCATGCACACAGCCGCCCACGGGGTGGCGACGATCGCTGGCGGCATGGAGGCGATCGCCCGGGCGAGCGAACAGGTCGATGCCGCCACCCAGCAGGTTCGATCGGCGGCGCGGGCTGTGGGCTGAAGTCATGAACGACACGGGTGAGGAGGCCGCTGTGCGGGCCAGCCTTGATAGCGCGCTCGGGGACCTACTTCGTGCCGCTGTCGACAACCCGAGAGAACCTGACGCGGCGAGCTGTACCCGGATCAACGCTGTGTTCGACCGCCGGATGGCGCCGCATCGGCATCTGGCCTGGGCCCTGGCGGAAGCCGAGGCGCTGAAGCGTCGGCTGAAAGCTGGCCTACGTGAGCACACTTCCGATGCTGTCGGTTAGGTGGACAGCATGAGAGACCCTGACTTGGGAGAGGCGCAGCTGTGACGGGCATGCTTATCCCGCTGCAATGCGATCACGGCGCTACGTCCGCGCTCGCCGCCGTCGATGTTAGGGCGATAGAGCTGCTGCAAGAGGGACATGCAGCGACGTTGTCGGGCGCGCGGGTCGACGCGATCCGGGCGGATCTACTGGCCAAACGCGAGCAACTCGCCGCGGTGATCGCCGATCTGCAGGCGCGGCCGCCGAGCGGTGATGCGCGGATCGATGCCGTCAACGCGACCCTGCGCGCCGAGGCTAGTACGGGACTGGCTTACATCGACCAGTTCCTAGGGCAGGTGGAGAGCTGTGCCGCACGTATCGGGTAAAGGCGGCACGCCAGCCCCGTCAGACAAAACCCGCGTCATTACGGCAGCGGTCGATACCTGAATTTCGTTGAGGTTTAGAGATGTCGTAAACCAGGTCGGTGCCACGCTGCACTGTACACGTCGGCGGAGACAACTTCCGTGGTTGATCAACACAGGATTACAACCAAGGGTAGATACTGCCTGCTCGGCGGCGAGGATGTCGCGTGCCTGGCCGATGTTTCGGCCCTCGACGTCATCGAACTGCATCGCGTCGCGCAGGGAGCGCTTCCCAAAAGCGGGGCGCGCGTCGCCTGCTACCTCGACAACATCGGGCTGGTCGATGGCGTCGTGCTGCACGACCTCCCGGGTGGTTTCGCCCTGCAGGTCATCGCCAACCCCGAACGTCGCTCCAGGATCGAGGCGCGGTTGGCTTGGCTGCGCAGCGCCGAGACGCGAAACGACCAACGCAAGGCAGCCCGCATCGTCCCGGTCCACCGTGCGGTACAGATCAGGCTTCAGGATGCGGAAGCGGCCGAAGCAATCGTCGCCGATCTTTCCATGACCGGCGCCGCCCTGCTGTTAAACGAGCGGCCGAGGGTCGGAGCGCTCGTGACGATGGGCAAGCGCTACGCGACAGTGGTGCGCCATACCGCTGAGGGGATCGGCGTGGCATTCCGGATGCCGTTCGGCCCGCTGACCTTCAACGAACATGTTATCCTCTGAGGGGGCGGCGATGAGGGCGGTCCTGCTGATCACCGACGACGTCCAGCGTGGCCAGCGCCTCGCCCGCGAGCTTTGTGGGCGTGGCGCTTGTCACGTCCACGATCTCTACGGGGACAAGCTACCGCCTCCCCAGTTCGACATGATCGTCAGTGACGTCGAAGCGCTCACCTCCGACGCGATCATTCGCCTGCGCCGCGTGCTGACGCAGGTCCGGGTCGGTGATCTGCCGTACCTCTTCCTCATGCATGGCAACGCGGCGCGAGCCGAGGCGCAGGCGCGGATCCTGGGCGCAAGCGCTACGGCCAACCTGCAGCAGATGTCGATTGCCCTGAATCGATTGCGGGGCTCGCCGATCCCCACTTCCGCACGAACGACGGCCGCCGAGGCTCGGCAGTTCTTCCAGGGCGCTCTCTTCTCAGGCGGCGCGATCACGCCAGACGTAGCCGATGCCGGAACTGACTTGGTCGTGCGTGCCGTCAGCGAAAACGGCGTCTACGACTGGGTACGGGCGGTCCGGCAGTTCGACGACGCCACCCATCAGCACTGCCTGATCGTAGCGGCTCTGGCCGCCGCCTTTTCGGGCGCGCTCGGCCTGCGCACGGCCGATCGCCATCGCCTGACGAAGGCCGCCCTGCTGCACGACGTCGGCAAGATCCACGTGCCGCTGGAGATCCTGAACAAGCCTGGACGCCTCAACCATTCGGAGATGGTGGTGATGCGCACGCATGCCGCCCGCGGCCACGCCATGCTCGCGCAGGGAGACTTCGACGCAGATTTGCTTGCGGCTGTTCGCTCGCACCACGAGATGCTGGACGGGACCGGCTATCCGGACGGCCTCAAGGGGTGGGAGATCCCGGACTTCGTGCGGCTGGTGACCGTCTGCGACGTCTACGGCGCGCTGGTAGAACGGCGCAGCTACCGTGCGCCGATGTCGGGCGGGGAGGCCTACAGCATCTTGCAAGGCATGGTCGGGCAGTTGGATGGTGATCTAACCCGCGCATTCCGACCTATAGCGGCAGCCTTCGATGCTCCCGTCTAGGCGGAACGCACCGGTATCGTCGGCGCGGTAGGTAACGCGCCTACCGCACGTGAACGACGAGCTTCATCTTCGGGTGAACGCCGCACAGGACGGCGAAATCGCCTTCGGTCGGGAAGGTGATGACGGCCCTGGCGCCCGGCTCGATATCGCCGGAGTCGAAGGTGAACGCCTCGGTTTCGACGTAGGCCTGATGGACGAAGTTGTCGTCATCGTTGACCACCGTGATGTGCTCGCCGACGCGGAGTGCGACGTCCTGGGGGCCGAAACGCTTGCCCTTCTGCGAGATGATGTGATCGATGTCTGGCAAGGTTGCGATGGCCGCACCCGTCATGGTGATCGACCCGAGCACTCCTAGCAGCACCATCGATACCACTTTGCGGTTGCATGGCTGCATTGTATGTACCGAACGCTGCGTCAATGACGCTATTATCAATCCTAAAGAAGTTAAAAGCGTCACAAATTTTTGTATTCAGATCTAAAATCAAGTGGTTGTGATCGGCCCGCGTACCGCGAAACCATGCAGGTTAGTCCAGGACCTGCTGATGCGGCGTGGCCTCGCCCGTGAACCAGGTCGATATCAGTGGGTAACCATCGTGCGCCCGGCGATGCTGAAGCTAGAGGCTACCTTGCGCCGTGCTGTTGACGTGGATCGACACGTGGCCGTGGCACACCGGGCAGCATCGCGCCATGGCCTGCCCCCTGGGAAGTGGTCCTCCCTGAGGTATGGCTTCGAGCCATGTTGGAGTTGACCCGGTTTGTGGTCCACGGCCTATGCAAGTTCTCGGGCTGTGACAGCTTGGTTGGCGAAGGCCCGGGGCGTCAAGCCGCCCAGGGCCGTATGGGGCCGATCTTCGTTGTAGTGGCACCTCCAGTCCTCGATGCGCTCGCGGGCATCGGCCAGCGACAGGAACCACGAGGCGTTCAGACATTCCGCCCGTAGGCGGCCGTTGAACGACTCGATGTAGGCGTTGTCTGTCGGTTTGCCCGGTCGTGAGAAGTCGATCTCGACCCCGTTCAGGTACGCCCATTGGTCGAGCATGCGCCCGGCGAACTCCGGTCCATTGTCGACCCGTAGGCCCGTTTGCGTTTGGGCAGCTTGGGCCGGATCGACAGTCCCTCGTCGCGATAGATCCGGTAGGTGCGCTTGTGGTTCACCTCCCCGCCCTCCCGTCGCAGTAGGATGTGCAGCCGTCGGTAGCCGTAGCGCACCCGCGCGGCAGCGAGCTCCTTCAGCCGCATGCGCAGAGCTACCTGCGGATCGGCGCGCTTCCGGTAGCGCTGAGACGAGCGGCCGAAGCCGGTGGCCTGACAGGCCCGACGCTCGCTGATGCCGTAGGCCACCTGCAGGTGACCGGCGACTTCGCGGCGAGCGGCGGGCCTCACCACTTTCGCTTGAGCACGTCCTGCAGCATGGAGCGGTCCAGCGTCAGGTCGGCGACCAGCCGCTTGAGCTTGCTGTTCTCATCCTCCAACTGCTTCAGCCGCCGGATCTCCGGCACGCCCATGCCGACGAACTGCTTCTTCCAGCGGTAAAATGTCGGCTCGGACACACCCATCTTCCGGTAGACCTCGTCCACCGTCGCGCCGTTCTCCGCCTGCCGCAGGGCAAAGGCGATCTGCTCGTTCGTGAAGCGTTTGCGAGGCATGGCATCCACCCTCCTTCAGGGTTCAGGATGCCCGAAAAACTTGCGCTCGACGCGGACCAGTTTGCTGGGTCAGGGTCACACGCTCGGATGACGCCATGCCGCGCTACTTCATCGACACCAATGACGACGACACGTTCGTTGAGGATGAGGAAGGCCAAATCCTGGTCGACGCCGAAGCGGCTCGACAGATGGCTCAAGCGTCACTGCCGGATATGGCCCGCGAGAAGATGCCGGACGGCGATGGCCGAACCTTCTCTGCCGTTGTCCGCGATGGGGCCGGGACGGTGATCTACAAGGCGACGCTGAAGCTGACGGGCGAGTGGAGCGCAGGCCAGAAGCCCTGTTAGGCCGCACGAGCCGGGATGGGATGGCCGCCCGGCGAGCGTTACCGCTCAGGCGGCGCCTGCTTGCAGCTCTCAGACTCG
>NZ_JALNUM010000191.1:0-6277 GCF_026540795.1 Methylobacterium sp. GC_Met_2 | reverse complement strand
GGATCGGAACCCCCGATCTGTGTGCGAAATGTCGCATTCATCCGGCAGTCAGGACGATAGTGTTGATATTGGCTGACGCTGCCGGAAACACTTTGTTACGTCAGCGCTGCCTTCGAGTTTGCGCCAATGATCGACAGAGCGTGGCATAGTCCAATATCGAGATTGTTTCGCCGGGTCCGGAACTGGTACGAGAGTTTGCCCGTCCAGGCCGCTTTCTCGTTCCGAACGTGTTTTCTGCTTGTCTGGACCATGATTATCACTGCGGTCACGTACAGCCTGGTTGACCTGATGCCGTCATGATGGTGCGGCGCAATATTGTGGAAGCTTGCTAAGCTTTAACAGATCGGTCTACGTAAGCGCACCGTATCGGCAATCCGGTGGCCGCATGCTCTACATTCTGGTCGCGGCTTTGGGCGTTGCCGTCGCCCGTCAATTCTCTTGGTTCGGCGTCTTCGCCATCAGCACGATCCTGGCCGTCGCCATGGGCGTCGAAGGCGCGCTCCACGATCGGACCCTGGTGAAGGTGCTGCATCGCGACTGGGAAGTGATCGTCACCTTCCAGGCCGCCTATGTCGCCCACATCGTGTGGGACGTGTACGGCCCGCGCCTGATGGCCCGGCTCGGCCGCTAACGGCCCCCTCCTCCCACGCGCTTTCAGGCGCGTCCGACCAGCTGCAGGCTGCTCCGCTGGGGCGCGGGGGCCTGCGTGGCGGCGATGCGGGTCTGGTTGCGGCCGCCCTCCTTGGCTGCGTAAAGGGCTTCGTCGGCCCGGCGATACAGGTCCGGCAGGTCCGCGCTGCCCCCCGGCCCCGCGCAGGCGAGCCCGATGCTGACCGTCACGGACCCCGCCCCGATCCCCGCGGACGGAACTGTCAGCGCGGCGACCTCGGCATGGACCTTGTCGGCGATGCGCGCGGCGCCCGCGCCGTCGGTCTCCGGCAGCAGGAAGGCGAATTCCTCGCCGCCGATGCGGCTGACGAGATCCTCCGGCCGGTGCACGCTCGCGGCGAGGCGGCGGGCGAGCGCCTTCAGGATCGCGTCCCCCACCGGGTGCCCGTAGCGGTCGTTGTAGCGCTTGAAGTGATCCGCATCGACGATCAGCAGCGACAGCGGCCGGCCGTCGCGCCGGGCCGTCTCGATCGCCTGGGCGAACCGGTCTTCGAACCAGCGGCGGTTCGGCAAGCCGGTCAGGGCGTCGGTGCGCGACAGGGCGGCCAGCTCCTCCTGCATCGCCTCCCGGCGGCGCAGCTCGCGCCCGAACAGCAGCGAGAGCACGATCGTGAGGCCGCACAGGACCAGCGTGATGCCGCCGATGGTGACGGCCTTGGCGAACCACGCCGCCTCCACGTCCCGGGTCGACAGGGCGACGTTCAGGATCAGCGGAAGCGTCCCGACCGGCGCGAAGGTGTAGAACCGCTCGACCCCGTCGCGCGTGGAGGTGCCGACGAAGCTGCCCTCGCGGTCGCGCACGAAGCGCCGGAAGGTCGGGGCCTGCGCGATGTTCGCCCCGATGTCGGCCTCCGTGGAGGGGTAGCGCATGATGCGCGTGCCGTCCGCGAGGTACAGGTTGATCGCGCCGCCGGGGCCGAGGTCGATCTCGCGGAACAGGTGCTCGAAGTAGGACAGCTTCACGGTGCCCAGGACCACGCCGCCGAAACGCCCGTCGGGCCGGTTGATGCGCCGGCTGAACGGCAGCATCCGCTCGCCGGTCAGGCGCGAGACGATCGGGCGGCCGACCTGGAGGCCCAGCCCGTCATGCGCCTGATGGATCTTGAAGTATTCGCGGTCCGCATAGTTGCCCACCCGCGGCGGCACCGCGCCGATGTCGTCGGTGATGTTGCCCTGCGCGTCGATCACCAGCATCACGCCCAGGTCGCGGGCGGTCGCGGCGCGGTCGAACAGGATGAGCTGGCGCATCTGGGGATCGGCCTGCGCGAGGCCGGGCGCCGCGAGGTTCTCCACGGTCGCCTGGAGCGAGAGGTCGTAGAGCTCGGCGTTGCGCGCGATGTCGCGTTCCAGGACCTGCAGGAGGTTCCGGGACGTCTGCTCGGTCCGGTCCCAGGCGTCCCGGCGCAGGTCGGCCAGCATCAGGCCGGTGACCGCGACCATGCCGACCGGGGCCAGCACGCCCAGCGTGCTCCACGTCCGGGCCGACCGAAGCCACGCATGGAGGTGGCCCAACCGAAACATCTGTAAATCCACGCCAACGTGTCGATTAATACCAGTAGATCAGCATGTATGACTGAATCGTTACCTGAACCCCGTGGGTTCCAGCAGATCTGACCCGAAACGCGCTACCGCGGCGTGGACGCGGGGAACGTGTCCCGCGGTGTGGCGCGTCCGATCGCCAAGTATCCACAACAAATCCATGGGGGCGCAATTCTGTACCGATACCCGGATATGCTGCGAAGGACTATATGGCTCTGGCTTGGAGCGCGGGACCGACATGTCGGACGAGGACGCCTTTGCCCAGGAGATCGCGGCGCTCCTGATCGCCGACATCAAGACGTCGGGCGCGCGCAGCCGGGCCGAGCTGGAGGAGGCCTGCCGGATCTCGCTCCGGAGCCTCCTGGGCGAGGCCGAGGTGCCGCAGCAGATCGCCGTGCTGATGCCGATCGGCCTGGAGCGCTGGCCGCGGGTGGTCGTGAAGGGGCGGCGCCTGCCGGACGTCTGAGCACCCTATGCTGGTTTCGAAAGGGCGAGCCCTTTCGCGGGTCCAGGGCAGGGCCCTGGTGCCGGGCGTTGTCCGGTGCCGGGCTTAGCGCCCGATCACGCCCGTCCCGGCGCCGGGGGGAAGCGCGTTCGGGCCGGTGTTCGGGGCCGGCGTCGCGGCCTGGTTCCGCTGGATGTCCATGCGCAGCATATCGGACTGGGTGGTCTGCTCCTGCCGCAGGCCGCGCATCTGGCTGCTCGATTCCATGGACTGGTTGGCGGCGTTGGGATTGGTCTGCTGGACCTGGGCCAGGGCGGGGGTGGCGAGGGCGGCCGACAGGCCGAGGCCGGCGAGGATGAGGCTACGCATGATCGGGCTTCCGTGTGGAGGTCTCTCCCCGGTTTGACCGATCGGGGGCCGCCAGGTTCCGGGATGCCGCCGGGGGGTGACGCGATGGCCCACCCGCTGGGCCAACCCGGCGGGCGGATGGTTAGCCGATCCCTCCCTGGCCTCCGGCGTCTTTACGCGTTGTTAACGGCTCCCGGAGGAGTCTGCCGACGACGAGGGGGAGTGGCCCGGGATGCGTGTTCTGACGGAGGCGGACGAGCAAGCGGTCGAGCGCCTGACGTTCCAGCTGCTCAACGACGCCTATTGCGATCTCGCGGCCGTGCTCCGCGGCGCGCAGCCCCAGGCCGCCGCCGCGATCCTCGGCGTGATGGAGCAGCGGGTGACCGACGTGCTCAGCCGGATCTGCCAGCAGGGCCTGGAGGGGCCGGCCTCGGTGGCGATCGCGATCGCGGTCGGCGAGCGGATCGGCGCGATCATGGATCAGGCCCACGGCCGCGACACGCAATCCGCCCTGGCGGCTTGAGCCTCAGTCGTTTGCGAAAAAATCCGGATCGGTGCGCGCCAGCATCCGCTTGAACGCGGCCCATTCGTTGTCGGGCGCGCCCTGGACCACGACACGGTCGTAGCCGGCGGCGTATTGCCCGGCGGTCTTGGCCGCGACGGCGGCGGAGGGCCGAATCACCGGCGCGCCCGCGGCCTGGATCGCGAGCTGCGCCCGGCACGACCGTTCCATGTTGTGCATCAGCCGGAACGCCTCGCCGACCGTGCGCCCGCAGGTCAGCAGCCCGTGGTTGCGCAGGACCATGACGGGCTTGTCGCCGAGATCGGCCACGAGGCGCTGGCGCTCGTCGAGGTCGAGGGCGATGCCCTCATAGGCGTGGTAGGCGACGCGCCCCGCGAACTGCATCGACCACTGATTGAGGGCCAAGAGCCCCTCCTCCTGGCAGGATACCGCGACGCCCGCCACCGTGTGGGTGTGGAGCACGCAGACCGCGTCGTGGCGGGCGGCGTGGATGGCGCTGTGGATCGTGAACCCGGCCGGGTTGATGCCGAGCCCCATCGGATCCGCGATCACCCGTCCGTCGCTATCGACGGTGACGAGGTTTTGGGGCGTCACCTCCTCGAAGCGCATCCCGTAGGGGTTGATGAGGAACCGGTGCCCGCCCCCCGGCAGCCGCGCCGAGATGTGGGTGTAGATGCTGTCGTCGAGCCCCAGCCGGTGGATCAGCCGGTAGGCGGCCGCGAGATCGACCCGCATGGCCTGAGTCTCGGCGGCGAGATCGGACTCTTCGTGGTTGTCCGCGACGAGCGAGGGTGAGGCTGCGTTCATGCGACGGCTCCCTGTGGCGCTTGGGATCGCGGGGCGACGCGGGCGGTCCCGGGATGCCCGGGTAGCCGGTGTATGGGGGCCGGGCCGCGGGACAGCCGTAAGGTGCACCATGAGGAGCGGATCGGCAATGAGCACGGTCTCCGATCTAAGCCTCCTCATCCTGCGCTACCGGAGCTCAGCAGAGGCCTCAAAGAAGGGCGACCGAAATCATTGGGATATGGGATGCATAGACGGAAGAGCGCAAAGTACTAAGAGTGGATCCTGTCCAATATCTTGCGCATATCTATCATATTGCTGACGATACCATCTAAGTCTTGGCGTAAACAAGTCGACTGCCTGTTGATAAAATTCCGTTTTCCTCATGTTATTAATGATATTTTTCAGTTGGTATGCTGAATTCCAGTTGAAGGCAGCTGCAACATCTCTAGCGCACTGTGCTTCATTGCGCCCGTATTGTTGCCGTTTGAACAGCTCTTTTGCTGAGTCCTTTGTGGCAGCTTCTGCTGGAGCTGTTAGAAACTTGATTGACGATCCAAAATCAGTGGATGGATTATTAGCGGCCGATGCTATGACCGTAAGTCTAAACTGGCTAAAAACATACGAGGATACGGATTGTATCTGACTTGCTTTCGATGCATCGAACGACCGTTCCGGATGTGAAACAAGCAATGCATAGTGCAGCGTTTGTATCTCTGGATTGTAATTACCGACCGGAACGATCTTCGTCGATGCACGATCGGTATCCTGTGGTTTGAAATAATCCCGGTTGAGATTCGGACACTGACGAGCTTGGACAAGGTAGAGGCCGGATTTTGTCTTGACTGCATCTGTGTAAGCCATGCATTCGGACTTACTTCCATTTTCTGCCTCAAATGTCGAATGAATTCCATTCAAGGTGGTGCTACTTTTAGTCAAGTGCAACTGTATTTTATCATATTTCCTGACTAGTCTATCTTCCCCGGTCTCGCCACCGTTCATCTCTGAACTCTTGACTTCAATTGTTAGGGCGCCCGAGGATGACTCAATTACTGAAAACAACATGCTGGCTGAATTATCTATAAGAACGCAAAATCGAGTACGATTCCGGGGCACAAGTAGCTCCTGAGGAAGTAGCTGTAAGGGCTGATCAACGACGCTGACGAACTGGTCCTAACTGACTTACTCAACTAGCTTCAATATATGTGCGCGATTGTGAGTATGAATACAGACGAGTTAGCATGGAAAACAAATTTTTGCTCGCGCACAGCACTCCATCGAGCTCGAAGGTTAGAAGCCTGAGGAAACAGCTGAGACCTGCCAGAAGCCAACCCCGATTAGGACCGCAGGATGAACTCGTAAGCAGGTCGCTGTCTTCTCGAGCTAATTGACAAAATTCCTAATCCATGCTCCAAGTCTCTCACCCCGCCGCGACGCGTCGTGAGACGCTTCGGGGCGTCGGTCCGGTCAGCCGCCGGGCCGGCGGCGGTGGGGCGGTGCCCGCGTCTGCCGTCGGCTGCGGCAGCCCCGGGCGCGGGACTCGACAACCCCTGGCTCGGGCTGGGCGGCGGCCGGCGGAGGAAATGCCACGGTCGTTCAGGCCAGAGGCCGACCCTGTCCTGGGCGGTGTGGAGGTCTACGGCGCTCTCCACGACGAGAGGGCGTGCGACGAAGGCTCGCTCGGAAGCCACCGGGGTGCCACAGGGCAACCCAGAGGTCTTAGCGTAGGTTCGAGCCCCCCGCGTGACGGACACCGGATGCAGGATCGGACGCAGGGGTCGAAACCGGCCCAGGCGTCCGCGGGACGCCGGGAAGCCGGCATTGACAACGTTGTGTTCGGGCTTCGCGGCGTCCCGCGTCACCCCGGTGACAACAGGGTTTGGCCATGCCCCCGGCGGCGCAGCGCGCGGGGCCGCGGAGGTGTGCCCTCCCTCCCCCCTCTGCGGGGGAGGGTGGCCCGCGAAGCGGGT
>NZ_JALNUM010000190.1:0-6477 GCF_026540795.1 Methylobacterium sp. GC_Met_2 | reverse complement strand
GCCGGCCGAGGTCGCCCGCTACGGCCGCGCGTTCCAGACCTGCTTTGCTGTTCCGCCCGGGGTGACCGGGCTATGGCAGGTGTCGGGCCGCTCCGACACGAGCTACGCCGAGCGGGTGGCGCTGGATCTGGATTACGCCAGCCGCTGGAGCCTGCGCCGGGACATCGCGATCATGTTGCGCACCATCCCGGCGGTGCTGGCCCAGCGCGGCAGCCGGTAGTCCCTGATCAAGGAGGGCCGGCTCACGCTCGTCCTGCACCGGAGCGTTCTGGCACATGTGCCAGAACTGCATCGCGCCAGCAGCATAGGCAGTTAGACCGACAAGTACCCAACCCATGGTCGTATTCCTCGGTACTCCTAACGCGTCATCGTACTGATACGCTTAGTGTCAGGTAGTACCCTATTTTGCCAGCGAACGCTGGTTATATATCGTACAAATATATTCTAATTCGATCTCGTGCGGCAATTTAGTTCAGATAAGCCCCATTGGGGCGAGCGCGCACGTGATCCGCATGATCCGCACCTGCAGAGTTCAGAGAATGGTTCTCTGCTGCACTGCGAGAGCTACGTTGGCGGTGCGGGATCACAATAGCGTCATGGTCGCGTAGCCCTTCCGAGGGTGTTTCCGCCCAAGACTTCGGGCCGCTCCCTCGGGGGGCCTTTATTTGTCTGGGATCCCGCAGGTGCTGAAGGCCTGAGGCCCGCCCCCGGAGGGAGTGGGGGCGGGGCTCAGCTACGACTGTGCCAACGAGGCCGCGCACCAGAGGGCCCTGTCTTGGGAGCCGGCGCGTTGCTCTACTGGCAATCGGGCCATGCCCGGTCGCTGAAGCCAAGGTAAGGGGAAGAGGTGAATGCCCAGTTTCAGCGCCGGTTAGACAGGCCGAGCCTATGGCTTGCTCCCTAATAAGCTGGTAGCTACCAGCTATCGTTTCTTGACGGTGCTTTGCTCGAGCAACTCAACAGCGCGCTCAAACGCCTCGCCTAGGCCCCACCCGTTCGCATCCGCCACCTGGATGAAGGTCTCGATCGTCTCAGGCTTCAGCTTGAGATTTAGCTGAGCCGTGCGACCTGTCCTGCGTCGGCGCTGTTGTCGGGGCGGCGCCGTGATTGGCTCGCTTTTGACAGGCTCTCGGCTTCGGAAACCGGTGGCTTCCGCCGCTTGCCTCGTTGCCTCAGCTGTAGGCTTGTCATCTCGTGGCTTTGGCTTGGCCCAGGCTGAGGGGTCGATATCGTCGAGCTCATCGCCGAACCCGAGCGAAGTGCGCTCCTTGCCGGCCATCACGCTGCCGACCTTTCGTTCGCAGCTGCTTTGAGCTTCGACACCACCTCCCCCGCGAACTCGCGAGCGTTCTGGATCGCTTTTTCGAGATTGCTCGTCTGTGCTGCTGCAAGCCCCGCCAGCGTACCGCCGAAATCGAACAGGTCCTTGAAGGCCGCCCGCTCCACGATCGCCGTCTCGAACATGGCTATGCCGCTGGCCTGCAACTGCTCCTGCACGTTGCGCAGAGCACGGGAGGTGACGGCTGCTCCAGTGCGTGTGAGCAGGACCGCATGGGTGATCCGCCGACGAGACAGCTTCTCCGAGTTGCGGATGAGGCGGATGGTTTTGGCCGCGCCCTTCGCATCCATGCTGGATCCCTGCGTCGGGATCACCACTAAATCGGCCATGCCGATTGTGTTGGCTACCAATAAGCTAGCTGTTCCCTCCAGATCGACGATAACGAACGCTGCGTCGCGCTCAGCAGCGTCAATGGCGTCGACCACGCTCTCCTCGGTCACATCGCTGATGATGGTAACGTTCTCAGGCTTGCCAGGTAGCTTTGCCCACTGACTGATCCAACGCTCCGGATCGGCGTCGATGATGGTGACGGACGCTCCTTTAGTGGCAAGTTCGGTCGCCAGCAGCAGCGCGCTGGTCGATTTTCCGGACCCGCCCTTCGGGTTGGCGAAGGCGATGACGGGCATGGTTCCTCCGAGCTCGGATGTCTCTACGCAACACGTCACGCAGATCTTAACAGCTAACTAACAGATACCTTAAGCTACGCGATAGCTAGCCGCCGGCTGTTAGCTAGCAGGAAGCTACTGCATAGCTTCCTGCTAGCTAATGGTATCCAGTAGCTACCTGGTAGCTGTCTGATTACCCTGCTCTTACGCAAAACACGGCAATCTCACGCTTTTGCCAGCACCCTTTGGATCTGAGCGGCCGACCAGACGCCGCCCCGGGCTGCTGGGATCCCGCGAGTGTTCAGCGCCGCTGCGATCTGGCGCAGCGAGACCGCGCCTTCGGCCCGCAGGGTGGCGATGACCGGGACGAGGTCCCTGGCTCGTTCCTCGGACCGCTGAGTCTGACGCACCCTGCTGCGCACCTGGCCGGCTTCCCGGTTCGATAGGTTCTCCGGCTTGCCCAGCTGAACCCCTCGGGCCTTGGCGGCCGCCAGCGCGGCCTTGGTCCGGGTCGAGATCATCTTGCGCTCGGCCTGGGCGACTACCGCCATGATGCCGACCACCAGTTCGTTCGCCTCCGGCATGTCTGCCGCCACGAACCGCACCCCGGCCTTCTGCAGGTTCAGCAGGAAGGCTGCGTCGCGCGACAGCCGGTCGAGCTTGGCAATTACCAGCGTGGCACCGTGCAGCCGACAGAGGGCCATGGCTTCGGATAGGCGAGGGCGGTTGTCCCGGGATCCGCTCTCCACCTCGACCAGCTCGGCCACGTGGCGCCAGGAGCCGCCCGAGAGGAAATCGGCGACCGCTCGCCGCTGCGCCTCCAGCCCGAGTCCGGATCGGCCCTGCCGCTCGGTCGAGACCCGCAGGTAGGAGATGAAGACGTAAGACATGCTGGTTTTGCGGGGTGTCTCGTCCGATAGAACGGTCGTTTAACCGGATGAAACACCCGCCCGCGAGGACGCCAGGAACACACCGAGGCTTCCCCAAGCTAGGTCTCGAACCCATGTTAGGATTATCCGCCGTCACTGTGCTGGACGTGCGTGAGGCCAAGGGCGACAGGCGAAAGCCCAGCCGTTCGTGGGGCACGGCCTTCGAGAGCCAACCGCTATAAGTATCGAGAGAAGATGCATTCCACTCCCGGCGGAGATCTGCCGCTCAATGAATAAAATGCCGCACCTAAACTAGCCGCTGAGCTCATCTTCCGGCATGATCTGTGCAACGATGTTAGTCGACGCAGCGTGGCGTCCGACCGGTCTCGCACATCGCCTCGCGTTCACGACGCCGTGAACTGAGAAGTGCCCATTCTACCGGCATCTTAAGATCAATAATTAGCGTATTGCGTTCCAGGTAAGCAACTCACGCAGCGCTGCGTCCTACAAATACTTTGCTCGATCTAACGCCTCTTTCTGGCGATCGACGATCTGTGCTCAGATTTCTGTTAGTTGAAATCCCCTTCAATCACCGGAGATAGATTATGTCTGATCAAATCACGCTCGAAGACAACCATACTCTGCTCGTCAAGAACTCAGGCGTGCTGCAATCGAACGCTGCGACCTTAAAGGGCAATCATGAATTGCTGGAAGCCAATCATGATACGGTGGGAGCCAACAGCACGGCGCTCAAGAGCAACAACAAGATACTCGCAGCCAACGCCGAAACGATCGGCGAGAACCATGCGGCCTTGGAAGCTAACAAAGGTGTGCTGAAAGGTAATCATCAGTCGCTCGTCGCAAACGCTTCGGCAATTAAAGCTAATTCAACAGTTGTTGTTGCAAATAAGACCGCAATTGCCGGGAATAGCGAGAAACTCGGTGAGAATGCCGAGGCACTGGCAAAGAATGCTTCGGTTCTCGAAGCCAATAGCGCTACGGTTACGGGCAACAGCGAAGCCCTGGCCGGCAATCACACGCTTCTTGAGGCCAACAAGACCCTCCTGGGTGGCAACAAGAAGGTGATGGACGCAAATGCCGCTACGTTGGCCTCGAACCATCACACAATCGAAGCTAACAAGGCCAAGCTCGACGACAACCACACGCTGCTGGAGAGTAACCACTCGCTGATGAGCGGCAACCACTCGCTGCTCGAAGGCAACAAAGAGGTGCTCGAAGCCAATTCCGAGAAGATCGCTACCAACACCGACGCGCTGATGAAGAACCAATCCGTCGTGAAGGCCAATGCCACCACGCTCGCCGAGAATGCCGAGGTGATGGCCTCCAACCATGCCCTGATGGAGTCGAATGCCCGGCTTTTGAAGTCCAATGCTGAGATGATGCGCTCGAACCACGAGCTGCTGGTCGCGATCGCCCACAAGCTCGGCATCGCCGCCTGAGACTGCTCGACCCGTGCGCGACCCCTATCGCCGTGCACGGGACCTCGTGCCCTTTCAACGCGCTCAGGGAGCCTCCGACATGGCCTCACAGAAGGCGATCCGGATCGACCTCTTCAGTCTCAAAACCCCGCAGATGCGAGCCTTCCACCTGACTTGGATGGCCTTCTTCGTTTGCTTCTTCGCATGGTTTGCGACTGCTCCGCTGATGCCAATCATCGGCGCTGATCTCAAGCTTACCAGCGGGCAGATCTACAACATCACCATCGCCGGCGTGTTCGCGACCATCCTTGCCCGCATGGTGATCGGTCCGATGTGCGACAAATACGGACCGCGTATCACCTATACGATCCTACTAGCTCTTGGATCATTACCTGTATTTGGCATCGCATTCGCGTGGGACTACACCTCATTTCTGGTGTTTCGGCTTCTCATCGGCATCATCGGTGCGAGCTTCGTCGTCACTCAATATCATACATCGGTGATGTTCGCGCCAAACGTGGTCGGCACCGCCAACGCGACCGTCGGGGGCTGGGGTAATGCCGGCGGCGGGTTCACGCAGAGCGCGATGCCGCTCGTGGTCGGTGCCGCGGTGGCGTTCGGCGTCAGTGAAGGCGCAGGCTGGCGCTACTCGATGATCGTGCCGGGCGTGCTCATGCTGATCATGGCGGGTTTGTACTGGCGGTTCACGCAAGACACGCCCGAGGGCAACGTCCCAGATCTACGCCGCCGGGGGATCTCGGTCGATTGCGGCAAGAAGGGCGGCTGGGAGGTGATGAAGACCGCCGCGCAGAACTACCGTGTCTGGCTGCTCGCGGCCTGCTACGGAGCCTCGTTCGGCGTCGAGTTGTTTGTGCACAGCATCGCGGTCACGTACTATTACGATCACTATCACCTGTCAGTGGTCGATGCGGGGTACGCAGTCGGTGCGTTCGGACTGCTTGCGCTTTTCGCGCGGGCCCTTGGTGGCCTTTTGTCGGATCGCGTTGCCCGCACCAAGGGCCTCGACGGTCGTACATGGCTGCTGTTTGGCCTGATGCTGGGTGAAGGCATCTTCCTCGTCGCCTTTTCTCAGGCCGGTGCGGTCGGTTTAGCGATCACGGCCATGCTCGTGTTCGGCCTGTTCACGCACATGGCCTGCGGCTCGCTCTACGCGCTCGTGCCGTTCATTGATCGGAAGGTCCTTGGTGGCGTTGCCGGCATCATCGGCGCCGGCGGCAATATCGGTGGCGTCGCGGCAGGTTTTCTGCTCCGTGGTACCGGCAACGTGCAGCTCTGCTTTCTTATCCTCGGCTGTGCCGCGATCGCGTGCGCATGTGGAGCAGCTCTCATCCGGTTTTCGATCAAACATAAGCAGGACGAGCAGGCGCTCTACGACGCAGCCATCGCGCAGCGTCAGGCTCTGATGGGCGGCAGCGCGCCCGCCATGGCTTGATCCCTTCGATGACCTGAAGGAGGGGCGTCGGTAGGGGATGAGCAGCCCAGACCGATGCCCTCCTGATGCGAACGGTCAGCCCAATAAAACATGGGCTCACAATGAGGCTAGAGACGCGCCGCGGCTTCCCCACCAGCCGCGGCGTGGTCGGGTTGTGCGCGAGGACGGGCGAGCCGTGATGATGTGGCCGCCCGGCGCTCTGCGGGCAGCCGCTGATAGGAGGGCTTGCCACATCTGTGGCAGTGCAGCCACAGTTCCATTCAAACCAGAAGTGTCCGGGAGAAACCATGTGGCTGAGCGTAACAGTTCAGGCATGATCCCCTCCAGCAAGCCCCCACGATGTGAGAGCCTGCCGGAGCACGCCACCAAGACGCGGGCCCAAACAACAATGAGCGGTTTGACCTGAAAAATCAGGCAGTGCCGCGGTTACGGGTCTCGAAGTTTTGGGGTTGCTGATGAAGTTCCTGAAGAGTTCCCTCCTCGGATCCGCCGCCGCGTTCGCGGCAGTGGGCGCCGCGCACGCCGCCGACCTGCCGGTCAAGAAGGCCGTGCCGATCGAATACGTCCGCGTCTGTAGCGCCTACGGCGCCGGCTTCTTCTACATCCCCGGCACCGATACCTGCCTGCGCGTCTCGGGCCGCGCCCGGTTCGAGGGCGGATACCAGACCAGCTATACCCGCCAAGCCGGCGCGGCTGGTGACACGTCGGGCTACCAGGGCCGGATGCGCATCAACCTCGATGCCCGCACCCAGACCGCCTACGGCACCCTGCG